>DATNQN010000057.1:0-300000 GCA_036703985.1 Leptolyngbyaceae cyanobacterium | reverse complement strand
AGCCTGCCTCGATTTGCCTGACCGTAGTTAATGCAGAATAACTAACTCCAGCCGTACCTTCTCCCGGATGAGTCGAGTCACCGACTAACCAAAGATGGTCGATCGGCGTGCGGTTAGCAAATCCAAAGGGGCCAAAAGTAGGTATTCTTTGACCGATACCGCCGACGATACCTCTAGAGCGAGCCGTAAAGCGAGCAAAAGTGCGAGGTGTTGCAGCTTCGACATGAACGATCGATTCCGGCGTTAAATGAAAATATTGAGAAAGCAGCCCGATCGCTTTTTCAGTATATTTTTCTTTTAATTCGTCATAATTATCGCGATCGAACCACGGTCTAACATCAGTAAAAGAAGAAGCCGTAATAGTTGCTTTACCTGCTGGCGCTCGTCCATCTCCAGGACGGCTAACCGAAACAAACAAAGAATTATTTTCCCCGATCGGGCCATCGCCATCGTACAAAAACTGTAAATGTGGCGGACAATCCTTGGGAATCGCCCTTTCCTCGACACCCAAATAAACCACGAAAGCCCCAGAAGGAGAAGGTAACTTATCCACCCGGCGACGATAACCCGCAAAAAACCCTTTTTTGCTTCCTTCTCCGGGTTCTCTGCGTCTGTGCGGTTCGTTCTTTTCTTCTACCAACTCAACCAAATTCTGCACGGTTACATTTGCTACCACTTCATCCGCCAACTCAGTCCAAACTTTCCCGGTTTTTTGATTGCGGACAAGCACCCCCGTAGCTTTTCCATTTTCGACAAATATTCGCTCAACCCCATGCTGCATGAGAAGTTGACCGTCATTTCGTTTTAAAGCTTCTACTAGACGATCGCTCAACACCTGCATACTCCCATCCAAATGGTAGAGTCCTTGTGGTGACTGGGAAACACCCAACGCCGTAGCTGCATAAAGCAAAGCAGTTTCTTCCGAATCTACCTGAGAGTAGAGCTTTAACTGCAAATCCAAAAAAGTTCTCAACCGCAAGTTATCGCTTAAACCATACCCTCGCAAAGCATCGCCCACCGTCAAAAAGGTATATGGCAAAGTGAGTAAAGTATCGGGACGGACAGCTTTGATTAATTGCCACAAATCCCAGGCATTGCGAGGTGGTAAAACGGGATCGCGAGATTGAAATGCCCAACTGTAGCGAAATAAATCAGTCATTAATTGCCAAAAAGGTTCGCTACCGGGAAATTGGTGCTGCCTTTCGGCTTGCCACTTTTTCGGGTCTCGCCAGACATTGATAGGCTCTGTTTCACCAGGTAAATATACCGCACAAGCAGGATCGCAAGGGGTAGCTGGTGGAAGGTCGATTTCTAATTCTGAGAAAATGCGGTGATGAATGCCCCCAGGTTCCAAACCAGCAACTTGGGTAGCACCCACATCAAAGGTAAATCCTTTGCGTTTAAAGGTGGAAGCGCATCCTCCCGGTACAAAGGCTTGGTCTAACACTAAAACTTGATAGCCGCGACGTGCGAGTAAGGCAGCAGCAGTTAAACCGCCTATTCCAGCCCCAATAACTACTACGCGGCGAGATTTGCGATCGCTCATCGAACTATACTGAAGATTAATTTATTTTTTTACAATTCTTAACAAATAATCATAGTAAAATATTTAGATATATGAACGCAACATCGATCTAAAAAAGCTCATATTTTTGGTTTACGTGTATATACTCACTTCTAGCGGTCAACCAGCCGACTACGATAGTGAGTATGAGCGATCGCAAATGTAACAACAAATGATATTAACTCCGATCGAATCTCTACCGCTCAATGCCCCCACTATCCGCCAGCTACCCAACGGTTTGACTATTGTGGCAGAACAAATGCCAGTGGAAGCTGTCAACCTCAGCTTGTGGGTAAATGTTGGTTCTGCCGTTGAGCCCGATGAAATCAACGGGATGGCTCATTTTTTAGAGCACATGGTTTTTAAAGGAACTGAAAAGCTGGTTAGTGGTGAATTCGAGCGTTTGGTGGAAGAAAGAGGTGCGGTCACCAACGCCGCTACCAGCCAAGATTATACGCATTTTTACATCACCACTGCTCCCAAAGATTTTGCTGACTTAGCACCATTACAAATGGATGTGGTGCTTAACCCCAGCATCCCGGATGAGGCATTTGAACGGGAACGTTTGGTAGTTTTAGAAGAAATTCGTCGTTCAGAAGATAATCCGCGACGTAGGACTTATCAGCGAGCGATCGAAACCGCGTTCGATCGATTGCCCTACCGCCGCCCAGTATTAGGCCCAGCATCTGCGATCGAACAACTCACCCCTCAACAAATGCGTGATTTCCACGACAAATGGTATCAACCCCAGTCAATGACGGCTGTAGCGGTAGGCAATCTCCCAGTGGAAAAATTAATTGATACCGTGACAGAGGGATTTGTTAGTAGTAAAAAAGGGTTTTTACAGAAACCCGTTTCATCCCGGGCTTTAGATAAATCTTCATTCCAACCAGAACCGCGTTTTCCAGAAATTGTTCGTCGCTATTATGTTGATGAAACTTTACAGCAAGCAAGGTTAATTTTGATTTGGCGAGTACCGGGATTAGTTGAGTTATCCCATACTTATGCTTTGGATGTGATAGCGGCAATTCTCGGACAAGGACGCACGTCTCGACTGGTGAGGGATTTACGAGAGGAAAGAAGGTTAGTTACTCATATTTCTGCTAGTAATCTTACCCATCATTTCCAGGGGATATTCCAAATTTCTACTCAGCTGCCAGTGGAAAATATAGAGGAAGTAGAAGCGGCAATTATTCAACATATTCGCACTCTACAAACCGAATCGGTAACCGAGACAGAAATTTCCCGCGTTCGCACTCAAGTAGCAAATCGGTTCGTGTTTGCTAATGAAACGCCGAGCGATCGCGCTGGGATGTACGGCTATTATCAATCAATGTTGGGAGATTTAGCGCCAGCCCTTAATTATCCAGCCCGCATCCAAGCTTTGGATGCGATAGATTTACAAATCGCTACTCAGCGTTACTTATCTCCCGATGCTTACGGTATGGTTGTTCTTAAACCAAGTCAAGAGTAATCGGTCTTCCTCGGACTGCTATTATTGCCATCACTTTATTTAAAATAATCTTCAAAGCTTTGATGAGTAAGGCTTTGAAGATTTTTCAATTTTAAGGAGTCCTCACGTTGGGAGTAAAAAATAGTTGACGATCGCGATTTTCTACCGCACGCTAACGATCGATCGTCGTTTGAATAAGAAAGTATTCCACGGTTGTCAATAATTTTTACTAGCTGGCGTCCATAACTTGCACGCAATTAAACTAACAATTTAGCATGGCAAATACCAAGACCCGGTATTCGGTTTTGGTAACGAGGCGATCGCGTATTATTTTGATAGGAAGAATTGCTGTGAAACCTAGCCGATATAACTTTTGGGTATTCTTCTCCAAACTTCTCAAGCCTATGCAAACTTTTGGTCAGCAGCGTCTGCACGAATGCTTTGCGGATGACCAAATTTTGCGTTCCGAAACAAGCGCCAACTTTTTTGGTCTAGAATCGCGCGGTCGCGGCCAAATTCGCGGTAATGGCGTGCTAGCCTTGACACGGGAGGAGTTATGGTTCAGTCAGTTCATCACGGGAAAAGAAATCCGCATTTCCTTAGTAGAGATTCAAGCTGTCTCTCTAGTCAATTCTCACCTCGGTAAGCGGGTTTTCGGACACCAATTGGTGAAAGTCGAGTTTCAAACTGCCACCGCCACAGAGGTAGACGCTGCGGCTTGGCTAGTTGGCGACCCCAATAGCTGGAAGGCGGCGATCGAATCTGCGATGCTATAGCAAACCTATTTTTTTAGTTAATCTTAAATTTTTCTGTTAGCCTGACCCATGTGGACGAAAGTAGCGGATCGCATCAGCCAAGTAACAAAAGAAGAATTTCAAGTTAATCAGCGCCGTTCTGTGGGTGGCGGTTGTATTAACCAAGGTTACGCTATTTCTAATTCACAAAAGACATATTTTGTCAAGGTAAATCAGTCAGCCGGACTGGATATGTTTGAAGCAGAAGCGATCGGTTTGCAACAAATGTGGGACACTCACACGATCCGCGTACCTAAACCACTTTGTTGGGGAATTGCCGATAATTCGGCTTATTTAGTATTGGAATGGTTGGATATCGTGAGCGGTGGTGGAAATAGCGTTTGGGAAGAAATGGGGCGTCAGCTAGCGGGTATGCACAAAGCTACTAGCAGCCAAGGTTTTGGTTGGGAACGAAATAATACGATCGGTTCTACGCTCCAGATCAATCATTGGAAATCCGATTGGGCGGAGTTTTTTGCCGAACATCGCATTGGCTATCAATTAAAATTGGCAAATCGACGGGGTGGTAATTTCTCTCAAGGAGAACGTTTAATAGAAGCGATTCCAGAACTGTTAGCAAACCATCAGCCTCAACCATCATTAGTACACGGGGATTTGTGGTCGGGAAATGCGTCGGTAACCAGTTCTGGCGAACCAGTAATTTTCGATCCGGCAACTTATTACGGCGATCGAGAAGTCGATCTTGCCATGACGGAATTATTTGGCGGATTTCCAGCCGCCTTTTATCGCGGTTACAACGAAGCGTGGCCTTTAGATCCCGGTTACGAACAGCGCAAAACCCTGTACAACCTATACCATGTTCTCAATCACTACAATTTATTTGGTGGCAGCTATGGGTCGCAAGCAAACCGAACGATCGAACAAATATTAAATAATAAATGAATAATCCATTATACCGATTATTATAAGGCCGAATACTAGCATTCGGGTAGAATTCAAAATTTAAGAGTCAAAATCCAGAACTTAGAATAATTCCGAATTTTGACTCCTAAAAACTACTTCTTTGCCCTGGTTTAAGTCGGTAGCCATAATTATCATATTTAATTAGTTAAGAACCTATCCAAAAACTTATCTCTCAAAAGTAGTTCAATTTGAGGATAGGTTCTAAGAAAAGAAAAGCATTAACATTACGCTACCCGCTTTCTTTTACTACTAACAGATAAAGATGTCGATGCTACGGTGGAGGATGTACTACCGTTTTTGCTATCGCGCTTATCGAGTTCGCCGTTGCGGAATTTCCAAGCTATTTCTAAAGTATTCATCCACTGTCTTTGTACTTGTTTGGGAGTACATTTGAGGGCTTTAGCAATTTCTTCATCCAGCTTGTGAGTTTGTTTCATTTGTACTAGTTGTTGCTGGGTGGGAGAAAGTTCGCCCCAAAATCCATCCCACTGTTCGGATGACATTCCTAGCTTTTGATCGATATCTGCACCGAGCCATTGATGAACTAGTTTCCAATGGGAAGCGCGAGCAAATTTTTCCACGTGATATTTAAAGCGTTGTTGCAAGTAATCGCGCTGACGGGGGGTAAGTCCCAGGATGGTGTCGATATCTGGGGCTGCTAAGTCTTGCAGTTTTAGCACTAAGTAATCAGCGCAATCTGATTGACCTTGAGATTCCAAATATTGTAGTAGTTCTGAAATAACTCGATCGCGCAACACTTCTTCGGATGGGTCGATGGTATCGGCAATGATTTGCGATCGCAACTGCTGCATCACCGAAGATTGAATCCCAACTTGTTCTTGTTCTCCCTTCGGCATTTCCACCGCCTGTTCGATATCCACCGCCGTTTCCGCAGGCTGGCGTCTGACAAACGCTTGCGCCCGCAGTACGATCAACTGCTGGGTGTTACCCTTCGGCAGCGTAATCCGGCGTTTGGCATAATGTTCGGTAAATGCCATGTATTCTGCTAATTCCAATTGTGTACGGGGGGTGTAATCCATCAGCAAATCGTTTTCTCGCCGAAAAGCTTTCAGAGATTCCGCATAAAACTCTTGTAAGAAATCTTCAATTAGATTAGTCCGCCCTTGAAAGCCCAATTGGGATTGTGGAGGAGCAACATACCGATAAACCATTGCACTCAAGTTACTATGCAATTCTATCCGGCCTTGTTTAGACCCTAATTGATAATAGGAAAGGCATTTGTGTAACCGATGACGCCCCAAAGTCAGTTGCCAAGAACGAATTTGACCCGAAGTTTGGATGCGTGAACTCTTGCTACAAATACGTTCTACTTCTCGCGCCATCCGATTTGCTACTCCCTTCACTTGCCAAGTTTGGGAACCAACCGCAGCCCACAGTTCTTCTAGTAATACTTGGGTTAAAGTTTCAGCGTCGTTATTATCCAGGAAATGTTCCGGATGCTCATTGTCGATAGAAGAAGTTGGATTGAGGTCGTTAGCGATTTTAACTGTCATGGGATTTAACCTCATAAGTATTTTAGGAATTACAGAAAAAATTGAAAATTCTGTGAGTGTCTTCACCCGATAGTGTGGTTTAGATGCTGAGAAAGGTAACTTGGCAAGAGGAAGTGTTGAAATGTGTTAACTTCACTTGAAGAAAACCGGAAAGAAAGATTCTTACAGCGGCAAGTAAAGCTTTATTTGCCGCATTTATGGTAGATAGTTGAACGAATCCGATTCTTAGCCACCAGACGGGAATAAATTTTGAGTTAACTTTCTGACTCTGATAACCAAAGAAACCTGAATTTAACGAATTTAAAGGCGGATGTAAGTTAATCACAGTTTCATTACCTCTAAAGGGAAAGCTTTCTTTATCAGGGCTTGTCATCCTGAATATAAAAGGGTTACAGCGAATGGATGGGTTGAATAGCTGAGGCATCTGTTGGGATTTTCCTATCATGATTTTGACTATATGCTCCGGCCATCTATAAACTTGTGTTCGTTTGACTGGTAGATAAATTTAGATTTATTAGATTCATGTGATTTTTTCTATATAGCATCGTCATATGAATAGTGTCTTATGCCTCCTTATTAATGTCGATATGGATAAGGTATGCTACTTAACCAACCTGAATTTAAGTAAACAAATAAAAAAAGTCAGGAAAAGTCAGGAAAAGTCAGAAAAGATCCGGAAAGTTCAGAAAAAGTAAGGTTATACTGAAAGAGTAAATTGTTAAATACGGCTAGGCAGTGAAAGTCAATGGACTTTGAAGAAGCAATAAAAATTCTGGATGGGACAGTATTTGCCAAGAAAAAGTTCCATTTAAAAGATGTCGAAGTGTTGATACTTCGAGGTGCTTGGCAGGGTAAAAAGTATTATGAGATTGCAGAAGCTTCCGGTTATACTGCCACTTACTTACAGCAGGATATTGGCCCTAAATTGTGGAAGTTAATTTCAGAAGTACTAGAAGAAAAAGTTAGTAAGACAAATTTTCAGGCAGCTTTACAAAGACATTGGTTAGCTTCAGTAGAAAGTTCTAATAGCCCTAAAACTGACGATTTTACCGTTTCTAGAGCAGCTACGCTTAGTCAGGATACAGAAGAAAATCCAGCTTTCAATTCTGAAGAAGAGTTAAGTTTATACAATAAACTTAATTTTGTGGGGCGCGAAAAAGCGATCGCAGACCTCAACAACATTTTCAAACAAGGGGCAAAAATTATCCTCGTTCAAGGCGAAGGGGGTATCGGCAAGACGCTACTATCTTGGGAATACCTAACCAGTCAAGGGTTTGATGTAATTTTAGACTTTTGGATGGCCAAAGAAACCGCCAATATTAACGATGCTAAAAGCGTAGTGGAAGAATGGCTTAAGCGCCACTTTCAGGCAGAAGCAACCGGAGATTTCAGTTTCGGCTTAGAGAAACTCAGGCAAAAATTACAAGACCGAACTAAAAAAGTCGCCGCAATTATAGATAACTTGGAACCAGCTTTAGATAAAGATGGTAAGTTCATTCCTCCTCATCGGGATTATGTAGAATTATTAAGAGTTTTAGCCAACCCTAGCGGAAATTGCGTCACCCTGATCACCAGCCGGGAACGATTAGGAGAATCGGCAGTGTCTTTCCATGATTATCGATTAGAAGGCTTAGATTTACAGGCATGGCAACAATTTTTTAGCAGCCGTCAAATCAAAACAGATTCTCCTACTTTGAGTGCGATGCACCAAGCTTATGGAGGAAATGCCAAAGCTATGCACATTCTCAGTGGAGCCATCCAAATAGACTGGGAAGGAGATATAGATGCTTATTGGCAAACAAATGAAAAGAATTTATTAGGAGAAAGAGACTTAGAAGATTTAGTTGTTAGCCAGTTTAACCGTTTGCAAGAATTAGACCCCGAAGCTTATAAGTTACTGTGTCGCTTGGGATGTTATCGCTATCAAGACGTGCGTTCCGTATTTTTAGATGGAGTTTTGCATTTGCTATGGGATGTACCCGAAGGACAACGCAGGCGGATTATAAAATCACTACGCGATCGCTCATTATTAGATTTTTATAAAGGAGAATATTGGCTCCATTCTATTACTAAAGCGGAAGCAGTTGCTCGTTTAAAAGCAAGTAACGAATGGGAAATTACCCATCGAAAAGCGGCTGATTTTTGGACGGAAAGTGTAAAAATCATTCAAAGTGTAGAAGATTATTTAAAAGCTCTAGAAGCTGTTTATCATTATAAAGAAATTCAGGACTTTAATCAAGCTTGCCAGGTACTTTTAAAAGAAAGACAACCTAGCTCGCAAACAATAGTGCAAGCAGAAACCCTAAGCGCTACATTGTCTAGATTAGGTTTCTTACAACACATCAATAATGCTATTAACATAATTATTGGTTACATTACTGATGATTATACTCTCAGCATACTTTATGGTGAATTAGGAGGAAATTATCATCGTTTAGGCGATCTGCACAATGCTATTAAGTATTATCAAGCTACTAGAGAAAAAGCCGTTAAATGTCTGGAATCCATGCCTAAAGAAAAAATAGATGCCAAGATTAGGTATGAAATAGACCGACGAATTTATGGAGTCGGATTTGTAATCGCTCATTGTAAATTAAGCTTAGGAGAAAGTCAAAAAGCAATTGAAGTTTACGAAGAATCTATTCGGCTATGTGAAAATACTAATTTTCATATATTTGCAATTTGGTCTTGGCTTGGATTAGCACTAGTATACTCAGATCTGAGATGGGATGAATACGATCCACAAAAAGCATCTATTTTTGTAAAAAAAGCTTATCAAGCTTATACTCAAATCGGAGCAAGTATTACAGACGCATGGTGGCTGCATATCTATGCGAATCTGCATAGCGGGTTAGTATACAGAAATTTAGGACAAAACGAACTTGCCTTAGAAAAATTAGAACAAGCTCTATCTTATGCCAAACAAATTGGCAATATTCAAAATCAAGCTCAAGCTTTCAACGGTATAGCTGCTGTTTATCGCAATCAAAATAATTTTGAGCAAGCTATTGAATATCACGATAGAGCAAAAGAAATCCTACAAAATATCGATGCGAAAGTAGATTTAGTAGAAGTTTATTACCAAATGGGATTAACTTATCAAAAAAAGGGTAACATCAAAAAAAGTAAAGAAATTTTACAAGAAGCTATTTACCTATACAATCAAATAAATGCACCTAAGCAAGTTGCGAAAGTGCAAAAGCTCATCACATAAATTACTGGTTAAAAATTTATAGGTATGTTGTTGCGCTTCTGCGCTATGTTAGCATTGAAGCGCAACAACATACCCTAGTTAAATAGAGATAAAATCAGCCGAGTTGATAACACCAGTAGAAATACCAACCAAAATAGCTAAAACTTCCCCAGTACCAACGACTTGGATTAAAGTGTTACTTGTACTTTCACCGATACCTTGAGTGAACCTCAAAGCTGAATAAATTAACCCATTTGGCAAGCCTAATCGATCCTGACCATCAGTAAAATCTATAATCCTATCAGTTGAAAAATCGTTGGGAGACAAAACAAAAATATCTGCACCTGCTCCACCCACTAATGTATTTAATCCGCTACCACCAATTAAAATATCATCTCCAGAATTAGCGGAAATCCAATTATTAGCTGAATTACCCATTATGTAGTCATTTCCTTGGGAACCAATTAGATTTTCTATAACAGTTTCATAGGCAATTACCGTAGCATATTCATCCGCATTATATCCGATATTAGATGCGTCACCTATTGCTCGATAAAATCCCGCATTTTTAGCGCTCCCACTGGTAAGATGACCTCCCTCATTCATATCAAAATAATAATAACTTTCGTTGGGTAACAAGGCAGAAAAATCTAGTGTATCAACACCACCACTATCCCAAATCGTCTTTTTTTGATTTATAAAATTGTTACTATTAAAGGAATAATTAGTATCGTTATTATTGAAAATATTTGCTCCATAAAGATACTGTAATGCCCGAATATCATAAGGCATTAAAGTACTAGGAGATGGGTTAAAAAAAGATTCGTTATAAGTCATGACGGTATTAACATCATTATCTTCCGAAAAAGGAAGAAATGGCAGGTCTTCCTCATTAGTATCGCCGTTATAATTACCAGGATGTTTTAAACCTAAGGCATGACCTATTTCATGAATTAAAACTCCATAACCAAAACTACCCGGACTACCAGCGAAATTATCTTCACCAGTGGCATTTCGACTTAAATGCACGTCACCCCCAAGATTTCCACCATTTGGTTGATATGTATAAGCATAGAAATCAGGGACACTATCTCCATTAGAAAACATAAATCTAATTTGTCCCTGATTGCTGAATGTTTCGGGAACTTCCACTAAATTGAATGGCAGGATGGGAGCAAATACATTATTAATAATGTTGCGAATATTGTTTTTAATATCAAGAGTTAATTCTCCTATTCCCGTTTCAGAGCCATAATAAGAAGAAGCGGTATTAGGGGTCACAAAACTATAGGTAATAGTACCGCCACGATTGATAACCCATCTATTCGTAGTATCGTAACCGATTAATGAATCTATGGCAGTGCGATCGAAAAAAGCAGAAGAACGACGACCTTCAGAAAAACCAGAATTTACAAAATGATTAAAGGCTGCTTTACCGTTATTGATTCCAGCAGCTACTAAGTCAGGATTTTGAATTAAATAATATGTTGAATCAAACAAAATTAAAGGAGAACCACGTCTTCCTTCTGCAATACCATTATTTAGAAAATGTTCAAACGCCTGCTTTTTATTAAAGCCTGCTGCAATTAAATCTGGATTATTCGCCAGATAATATTCAGCATTGAAAAAAGGTGAAAATTGTCGTCCTTCAGTTAAACCATTAATTTGCAAATGTTGTAATAATTCAGTATTAGTCAACCGTGCTTCGTCTAAGTCTGGATTGTTGTAATTATAAAAGTTTATGTCTACTAGAGGCGAAAATTTTCTTCCTTCTGCTAAGCCGTGGTTTTGCAGGTGGTCGAGTAATTGACTATACGTAGTTATTCCTGCTCGTGCTAAGTCAGGGTTGTTTGAACGATAAAAGTTAAGATTAACTAAAGGCGAAAATAACCGTCCTTCATTTAAACCGATATTTTGGAAATGATCTAATGCTGCTGCATCGCTAAGATTAGCTAGGTCTGGGTTAACCGTTCGGTAGTAGTTAACGTCAAATAATTGTAAGGACATAAGGTTTTCCCGCCTGTTGTCTATCTGATAGAAATTGTATCTAACTTAATGACTCTGATGCAGAAGTTAAAACTAAGAAATAAGGAATACTAACAAATGAATTAGCCATAAAATAAGCTAATGATAAATTCTTTGTTAATGGGAAAATTAATAATTTATTTTTTCTTCTAAGAGGACGCGACTGGTATTAACCAGTCGCTTTGATTTAGCTATGCTAGGCTATTCGCTTAGGGCGCGGGAATAATAAAGTCAGCAGCAATAAAATCAGCTTGATTAATGGCAACACTTGGAATACCTGTCAGTACAGCTAAGTACTCGCCAGTGCTAGCCACTCGAATCAACGTGTCATTTGCGTTAGCGCCACTACCTTGAGCGATCGCAATAGCTTGGAATGACAAACCAGGGGCTAAACCAATTAAATCTTGACCATCTTGGAAATCGGTAATCACATCGGCATCTGCCGGAGTAGGGCCACCATCTCCACGAGCCAAGACAAAAAAGTCATTTCCAGGGCCACCTGTTAACCTGTCTGCACCTCCACCACCGATTATTTTGTCATTACCGGGATTACCTACAATATTATTGGCCAAAATATTGCCAAATATTTCATCATTTCCTAGAGAACCCACTAAATTTTCAATTTCCGTTCCGAAAGCAATTGTCGCGCCAGAATTAACAGTCCTAAATTGGAGAGGAGGTAGTGGATTTTGTTCGGTACTATTAGGATTGGGAACTGAGTATATAGCTCCATTTAAAGCAATCTGTGAGGTATTTTGACCTCCTTCATTCATATCAAAGTAATGGTCAAAGTTTCTAATTCGGACTTCAGGTGGTAATGCTACTAGACCGGAAGCATCGATTGTGTCAACCCCACCACTATCCCAAATAGTTCTCTTTTCAAGGATATTACTACCATCGATTCTGTGAACCGTATCCGTGTTATTAAAATAACCACCGCCATAGTAGTACTGCAAAGCACGAACGTCATACGCCATTGGCGTGCTAGCAAAAGCTCCTGCACTGTTGAAACTCATCACGGAGTTGGTATTGTTATCTTTTCCCAGCGGAAGAAATGGCTCGAAAATTTCTGTTTCTTCTAATCTAGGGGAAGTGTTTTTCAAACCTAAGGCACGACCGACTAAGAAAAGTAACGTTTGATAACCTTCACTACCAGCACCAGCTTCAAAGTTAGATACGAAATTAGGATTTAGATGTACGTCACCCGCCACGCCTATACCAGGAGTCTCTACAGGAGAATAAGCATAAGCCAAGTTACCAAGTTCGCGAGGTGCATTCTGTGGCCCGTTGGAAAACATGAAACGTAACTGACCGACGTTGGGAGGTCTGTCTGGAACTTCAACAAGATTAATCCCTAGAACCTCATCATATTTACGCAAAATATCGCGAATATTTTCCTTGATTTGGGGAGTTAATTCAGCTACCCCAGCTTCTCGACCCTCATATAAAAAGGCGCTGGGAGTAGTAACAAAACTATAGGTAAGCGTGCCACCTGCAGGAATATTTTCCCATTTCTCCGACCATCTAATCCATCTTGTTGTTGGGATAGGATCGGGAGGAGTTTCTAAAGGAGGGTCGCCCTCTGGTAATTCAAAGCCTGCCTGCAATCTTGACTCTAATACAGGAGCGATCGCATCTGGAGTGTACCAAATTGACGCCGAACGTCCCTCAAATAAACCATTGAGTTGAAAATGTTCAAATCCTTCTCTAAAGGTGAGTCCTGCTTTTAGGAGGTCGGGATTATTAGCTATGTAATATACTGGGTTAAATAACAGAGATGGGCGTCTTCCTTCTTCTATCCCAGCATTTTGAAAGTGTGCGAATGCTTGTCGGTAATTAAACCCAGATGCCCGAATATCGTGATTATTTTCCAAATAATATCTGACATCAAAAAAGCGGGAAAACGGACGACCTTCATCTAATCCAAACTGTTGAAAATGCTCGTATGCTTGCTTTCTAGCCTCCCGTGGATTTGTAAAAAAGTTAAATGCCGCACTCAGGTCGGGATTGTTTTCGAGATAATAATTGATATCGAAGTATGGCGAAGCAATTCGTCCTTCTCCGATCCCTTCATTTTGGAAATGTTCTAGCAATTGTTCATCGGTTACTACTCCATTTTCTGCTAAATCAGGATATAATCTTCGATAAAAATCCAGGTCGAAAAACTGATTGGTAGCAACTCCTACTCCCCCACCTCCACTCAATCCAGAAGTGACTAATTCTTCAAACAATTGCCTGTTAGTCAGATCTGCGAAATCCGGATCGCTATTACGGTAAACATTTAAATCAAATACGGGTGAAAAGCGCCTTCCTTCAGCCAAACCATAGATCTCAAAGTGTTCCAACAACTGTTCGTTGTTTAGTCCACCTAAATCTGGGTTAACAGCACGGTAATAATTTAAATCGACAAATCGCGAAAAAGGGATACCTTGAGATAAACCAACTTTTTGTAAATGTTCCCACAATTCTTGATTACTTAATTCACCCAATCCTGCACTTAATCGGTAAAAATTGAGGTCGATAAAAGGTGAAAAAGGACGCCCTTCAGCTAAACCAGTTTCAACAAAGTGTGCAAATAATTCCCTATTACTTAAATTAGCTAGCGCGGGGTTAGTAGAACGATAAAAATTAAGGTCTAAGAAAGGAGAAAAATAACGCCCCTCAGCCAACCCTGCATATTGCAAATGTTCTAACAATTGTTTATTGTCAAGTCCCGCCAAATCTGGGTTGGCAGCCGGGTAAAAGCTAGTATCGAAGAACGGTGAGAAACGACGACCCTGAAATATCCCGGCAGTTAGGAATTGCTGAAGTAACTGTCTATTATTTAGGTTTTCTAAACCAGGGTTATTTTCCCGATAAAACCCGATATCGAAAAACGCTGAAGAAGGACGGCCTTCTGCCAGACCTGTTGTTTGGAAATGAGCAAATAAATTCCGATTGTTGAGAGTGGCTAGGTTGGGTATATCGGGATTTTCATTACGATAGTAATTGACATCAAATATTGGTGAAAATATTAACCCCTGATCCACTCCTGTCGATTGAAAATGGTCAAACAATTGCCGATTATTCAGACTGGCCAGACTAGGGTTAGCAAGCCGATAAAAGCTGAGATCCCAAAATTGGGAAAATTCTCTTCCTTCATTAACACCAGAATCTCTCAAATGCCTGAATAATCCTACATTGTCTAAACCTGCTAAATCAGGGTTGGCAGTTCGATAAAACTCTATGTCCAGAAATTGAGAAAATTTGCGATTTTCAGCTAGACCACTATTGAGAAAATGATCTAATAATGCCCGGT
This sequence comes from Leptolyngbyaceae cyanobacterium, assembly GCA_036703985.1. GTDB lineage: Bacteria > Cyanobacteriota > Cyanobacteriia > Cyanobacteriales > Aerosakkonemataceae > DATNQN01. The sequence goes on along the minus strand of DATNQN010000057.1, from coordinate 285,235 downwards.
TGTTTAAATTTCCCAGATCTGGGTTGCTAGTACGGTAAAAATTTAGATTGAAAAATGGAGAAAATCTACGAGCCTCTGTAATACCAATAGTTAAGAAATGTTGATATAACTCTCGATCGCTTAAATTAGCGAGTTCCGGATAGTTAGCTTTATAGAAATTAGGATCGTATATTTCTTGTAAATTTAATGGTAGAGAAGGAGTTGTAGCCATATTTTTCCCTAATAAGAAAAAGTTAATTTCAAGTTTTTCCTGTTGTTGAGATTACCCTAAAAGACTTTGTTAGATAGACCTGGGGCAGTATAGATGGGTACACTGCCCTATATACTCTCGTGCCTTACCTATTTCTAAACGAAAGTGAAATCAGCACTGTTAATAGCAAAAGATGGAACATTAGCAAGTACAGCTAAATATTCACCCGTGTTAGTCCGAATAAAAGTATCATTCGGATTCGTACCAGGAGTAACCACAATTTCTGGCAGCGTTAAACCAATGCTCAAACCAATCAAATCCTGACCGTCTGTGAAATCGGTAATAATGTCAGCTTCAGCCGGAGTAAATCCTCCGTCGCCTCTTGCCAGTACGAAAATATCGCTGCCAAAACCACCAGCAATAATATCTGCGCCACGACCGCCAGCGATGAAGTCATTGCCTGCTGCGGCTGCAATATTATTGGACAAATTGTTACCCGCAATTTCATCATCGCCTTGGGAACCGATCAAGTTTTCCAGTTCAAATCCAAATGCAATTGTTGTGCCAAAACTGTTAGTAGTATATGCGTCGGGAGGTAGGGGATTTTGTTCGGTGCTATCGGGATTGGGAATTAAATAAGTAGAACCATTGAGGGCAAATTGGGTAGTATTACTACCGCCTTCATTCATGTCGAAATAGTAACCACCAATTAATGGGGGTAAAGCAGAAAAGTCGAAGGTATCAATGCCACCAGCATCCCAAATTGTTTGCTTAATTCCATTTTGACCGTTTCTCTCGCCAGCCCCAATAAAGTTGTTGTAGTCAAACTGATAAACTGTATCGCCGCTATTGATATTCCTTGCACCGTAAAGTGTCTGCAAAGCGCGAATATCATAGGACATTGGCGTGCTGGGAAAGGAACCACTGTAAGTATCGGGAAAAAAGTTATACCCCATTACGCTGTTTGTATTGTTATCTTCTCCCCCAAAGATAAATGGCCCTGCCTCAAAAGGATGTTTCAAACCTAAAGCATGGCCAATTTCGTGTAGCAAGATTTGATAAGCAAAACTGCCCTGACCTGCCTCGTAATTAATTAAAGTGCGATCGGGGTTTAAATGAATATCACCACCAATACTGCGTATATCAGCCCTAAAATCATTTGGGAAGTAAGCATAGGCATAAACTTGACCGTCTAATTCTCTCCCATCATCTCGCGGCCCGTTAGAAAACATGATTCGGATCTGACCGATGTTAGGAGGTCGGTCTGGAACTTCTACAATATCAAATGGCAAATATTGGCTATATTGCCGCATGATATTACGAACATTATTTTTAACACCTGCCGATACTTCTCTTACTCCTGTTTCTGCGCCTTCATAAAAGGAGGCACTAGAGTTAGTTACGAAGCTATATGTAAGAGTGCCATTTGGTGGTAACCCCCATCTGTCTGCAGTAGCGATCCATTCCCCAATACCGTTTGCCTCTCCCGATTCCGGTCTGAGCAATGCAGCGATGGCATCTGGATCGAAGAAAACTGATGCGGCGCGTCCTTCATTAAATCCGGTGGTTTGAAAGTGTTGAAATGCTTGTTGATTGTTAAGTCCTGCCGCTACTAAGTCTGGATTATTAGTTAGGTAATATACCGGATCGTAGATGAGAGATGGTCGGCGTCCTTCTCTTAAACCAAAGTTAATAAAGTGATCGAATGCTTGCTTTGGCCTTAATCCAGCGGCTCTCAGGTCTGGTTCGTTTGCTAAGTAATAGTTAACATCGAAGTCTCGTGAAAATTTACGCCCTTCGTTGACACCAGTTCTTTGAAAATGTTCAAATGCTAAGGTTCTCGCTCGTTCCGGATTATTATTGAAATTAAATGCTAGCCTTAAGTCGGGATTATTGTTTAGATAATAATCAACATCGAAGTAGGGAGAAAATCGACGCCCCTGTTCTAGACCAGTGTTCAAAAAATCGTTTAATAGTGCTTCGTTAGAAAGATTGAGAGCGGCTAAATCTGGGTTACTATCTCGATAAAAGTTAGCATCAAAAAAGGGAATAGCCGATCGTCCTTCCGATATTCCAAATCTGAGAAAGTGTTCCCATAAGTCTCTATTGCTTAATCCACCTAAGTCTGGATTATTTTGGCGGTAAAAGTTTAAATCTACTGCTGGTGAAAATTGGCGGCCTTCTTCTACGCCAGAGTTAATTATATGTCTAAATAATTGGCTGTTGTCAAAACCTGCCAAATCGGGGTTGTTGGATCGATAAAAATTGATATCTACATAAGGTGAAATTGGGCGTCCTTCTGGGATGGCAATGTCAAAAACTTGCTGAATAACTTCTTTGCTTAACCCTGTGAATGTATTGTTTACTATATCTTGATTATTATTGCGGTAATAGCCTAAATCCAAAAAGGGTGAAAATTTCCCTCTTTGGGTGTTACCTGCATCGAATTCATCAAAACCATAGGTTCGCAAGTGGAATAATGCTTCTTGGTTGCTTAAACCAGCTAAATCTGGATTGTTAAGCCTATAGTAATCAGGATCGAATACCTCTTCTAGGGTTAAACGAGTATCTTGTGCCATGATTTCCACCTTTTGATGATAATTAAATCGATTGATTACTAGGAATATTTAAGCACGGGTATCTCTTCCCTGCTAATTTATTAAATTGCTTGTTTCCATATTTGGTAAGTTTATTGGCGATCGGCTAATAGGACAGAGTAAGCTGGTTGGCAGCCTTACCTTAACCAGCTTACTCTGTATGAAAGCTGATTATAAATTCCAGGCTCTCCGAAATAAATCTCTTACTATTTAAGAGTTAGTTAAGAGATTTTTCTTGGCTCTTTCGGCGCGAGCGTCTGCTGAATTCATTACTTCTGCCATATTTTCTAACATTTCACCTGGGTAATTTTCTAGTACTCTGGTGGAAAGAGAAATGCGGCCTTTACCTTCATCTAAATTAACAACCATTGCTTTAATTGACTGCCCTACTTGAAATAACTTATCAAGGGATTCTATATAATTTTGGCTGATTTGTTTGATATGGATTAGACCGCTAGTACCTGCCAAATCAACAAATAAACCAAATGGTTTGATACTACTAATTTTACCCTCTACTAGCTGTCCTAACTCTATTTCGCTGAAGCGAGCAGATTGGCTTGCTAAGCGTTGGGAAAGTACAACTTTACCGCTACTTTGATTAACTTCTAAAAAATTAGCAGTTAAGGGTTGTCCGATTAATTCTTCTAGATTTTCGCGGTCTAGTAAGTGCGATCGCGGAATAAATCCTCTTAATCCTTCTACATTTACCGTTACGCCACCTTTATTTACACCAGTGACTCGTACCTGCACTGATTGACCGCTTTCTTGGATTTCAGCTAGGTTATTCCAAGCTTGTTTGATTTGCAGTTGCTTAATGGAAACAGTGACTTGCCCTTCTTCATTTTGTTCCCGGATAATTAAAAATTCTCGTTCTTCCTGTAAGGGTAAGGTTTCTGACAAATCTGCCACTCCCCGTAAGGAAGCTTCTTGAATGGGAAGAAAAGCTGAAGATTTAGCACCAATGTCAATAAATGCGCCATCTGTTGTATATTCAAACGCCTTGCCACGCACGACTTGCCCTTTTTCAAACTTATAGTCGTGTTGTTCCAGGGCTTTGGCAAAATCATCCATTGAAAAGGACAAGTTATTTGCTCCAGAAGGCGTTGTTTTCGGTTTCATTGTCGTTCAATTGTAAGTCTAGATATTAGAAGTTTACCGATTCGGTGGTGGCGTAACGGCTTCAGATGGCATAACCAAGTTTTTAGATTGGCGATCGCACTTTCCAGTCAAAAGCGCGATCGCTTTACTTTCGGTATGACCAAACTCGAAGGGCAGCTACCCTGAGTATTTTACCTTTGGCGGTGACAAAACTTTTTTTAAAGGTATACTCTCCAGTAGCAGCAAAGCCTCTACAACTTTTAGCACATCCTCACTTATTTCCACTTTCTACCACGAGATTCATTTGAAACAATTGTTTAACCTGCTCCCACGCTGCTTCAGCAGCCTTTGCATCGTAGCTATTTCGATGGTCGCAGAAAAAACCGTGGTCAACTCCATCGTAGCGAAATACACGATGGTGAATGTGATGTTTTGTTAACTCTTCTTCTATTTGGTTAACTTGTTCGGGAGGAATACTACTATCCTCCATCCCAAAGAAGGTGTAAATAGTACCTTTGATATCTTTGGTACGAGTAATAGTAGGTTCTCCATCCCCGGGCGTCCAATTAGTAATCCCCGCACCGTAGAAAGATGCCGTAGCTTTGATATCTCCTAAAGTAGCAGCCAGGTAAGCAACATGACCGCCAAAACAAAAACCAATACACCCAAAGCCATCTTTTTTTGCTTGGGAAAGAGTTTTTAGATAATCTATGGTTGCTTGGATATCACTGAGTAGTTCTGATGCTTTAGTTTGCTGCTTGTAGTCTTTGCCAATTTTTATGTCTTCCGAGGTATAGCCAGTTTCAAAATTTGGGTGAAGGCGTTGGTAAAGTGCTGGTGCGATCGCTACATATCCTTCCTTAGCTATCCTTTCTGTTACTTCTCGGATATGAGCGTTGACTCCGAAGATCTCTTGAAATACGATCGCGCCAGGAAAAGCGATCGGCCCTGACGGATAGGCTAAGTAAGCATCTATTTGCAAATCACCATTGGGAATTTTAACGTTAGATGTGCGAATCTCTAGGTCTGCCATTCTTATTTTGACCCTCTTGATGTCACCCTATAAATTTTAAATGGAGAAAGCTACGAATGCGATCGAAGATCCCTAGTGTTTTTAGTCATCGTTTTGGACTGCTCCGCCTGTAAACACACCAAAGCGGATTTCTAGGTTTATAGTTGTGTAATTTTCGCTCAAAGATAGCTAAACATTTATTTTTAAACTCGAAATTCTGAACTCCTTATATTTATGAAAATTATTCTAATTTATAATTGTTATACTAACGTCATTAATTAAAAAAAATTTTTTTATTAAATTATTAGCATACCTATACCCAATATTCATCGACGTAAAACTGCTGATATAATAGACAATCAGTAAATATTTGGCTATCAGTAAAAAGATTTCAACCATATTACGTCATCATTCTTTAATAAAATATTGTTTTAGTAGTAGTAAATATTGGCTTACGAATATTCATGATTTCTTCCCGAACATGAGTTTATTCAGTGATAGCAATAAATATTACCCAATGGCAAGATCGCTTGATGGTAGCTACTACATCTATTTTCCAGATCTCACCCGTTCTGGTAATGTTAGTTTTCTCAGTATTCGGTATGATGATTTTTTATATAAACTGTGTGCCAAGTGCGGATTACCTACCGGATAGGCGATAAGATGCTCGTGAAAAAACAATACACTAGATATATAGACAAAAATTCAATTTTATGATGTCTACTACAGAATTAACCTCTCTATTATTCAAGAGGAGTCCCTGGAGGCTCTAATATGGTTCAATTTCATATTCAGCCAGATAGCGAAATTCCCGCTTCTACTCAATTGTTTAATCAAATTCGGTTTGCGATCGCATCCCGTCAGTTTCCCCCCGGACATCGCCTACCAAGTACCCGCGCTTTAGCCATGCAGACGGGACTCCATCGCAACACCATTAGTAAGGTATACCGTCATTTAGAAGAAATTGGCTTAGTAGAATCCCAAGCAGGATCGGGTATCTACGTTCGCGCTCAAGGTAATGAAGGGGGTGCCAGAATAAAGTCCCCCATATTGGAACAATATCCCCAAGCCAACCAAATCGTTCAAGAAAGCTTAGATAAACTGCTAGCAGAAGGTTGCACCCTCTCCCAAGCCAGAGAACTTTTTTTGGGAGAAATAGATTGGCGTTTGCGTTGCAGTGCGAGAGTTTTAGTCACCGCCCCTACCCAGGATATCGGCGTTGGCGAATTAATGATGCAGGAATTAGAACAAGCCCTCAGAATACCAGTACAATTGGTGCCTTTAGAACAATTAGCTAACTTTCTCGAACAAACCCATTCTGGCACGGTGGTAACCAGTCGCTATTTTATCGGAGAAGCAGAAGCGATCGCCGCACCAATGTCCGTCCGAGTTATCCCCGTCGATATCTACGACTACAGTTCGGAAATTAATTTAGTTAGAAGTCTCCCTAAAGATAGTTGCATTGGTTTAGTAAGCCTTAGCTCTGGTATTCTACGAGCAGCAGAAGTAATCATTCACAGTCTGCGCGGTGATGACTTACTAGTAATGACCGCCCAAAAAGGAGATACCTACAAACTAAATGCTTTAGTTCGCAGCGCTAGAAGCATTATCAGCGATCAAGCCAGTTTTGCAGCCGTAAAAGCTGCCGTAGCAGAAGCCAGAGATGACTTAATTCGCCCGCCTCAGCTGATTTGTTGTGAAAATTATATTGGCATTAAATCGATTAATTTACTCAAACGGGAATTAGGTTTGGGGTAGTTATTAAATAAAATTTAAACAACAAGGGATTATCACGATGACTATCGGGATTGGGTTGGTTAATCGACTCGGAAACCGAAAGTATTTTAACCATGTTTCCCGGTCAACAAATAGAAATTTTTACTGGTTCTACTCAGTTACCAGTAATGAAAGGAATTCAGTTAGAATTAACTGCGGAAAGAGTTTTTAGTTGGTTAAATTTCACTTAAACTAAAGTTATTTTTTATTCCCAAAAATTCTCGTACTTTTTCTAAATAAGTTTGGGCATCCTCCAACATCGGAAAGTGGGCAGTATCGGGAATCACCACATATTCTACTTTTTCACTTAAAGCGGCCGCTTGTTTGCCCATTTCAGCCGGAATAATAATATCGTGTTCTCCAGAAACTAAGAGAGTTGGCACTGATAATTTAGCAAATTCTTCAGGCATAACTTCCGATGCTTGTTTGCTTACAGAAGTAAAAATCGTACCCAAAGCAGCTTCGTAATCTGCAATCAAAAAATCATCCAAAAAAGCTTTACTCGTCGCCCTTGGTAGAGGACGATGTAAAAACCGCTTCATAAAAAAGATATCGGCAAACGGAATTTTTCCCAGCCAACGGGGACGAAATTTAACGACATAACCGCCAAATTTATGAAAAGCAGCGAAAGCTTTTTCATCATATTCAAAAATGCCACTACAAGTTAAAATTGCTTTTTCTACTCTTTCTGGATAACGGTTTAAAAAGAAAGTAGCGACAGAAGCACCCATTGAGTGAGCGTTTAAATAAACTCGTTCTAGTTGTAAAGTATCTAATAAAATTGCCAAATCATCAGCATACTCTTCCAGTTCGTAAGTCAAATTGGTTTGATCTGCTAACTCTTGGGGTAATGGCAGTCGGGAACGCCCAAAGCCTCGTAAGTCGTACAGCAAACAGTCCAACTCTTCCGCTAATGCCTGAGCGGTACTTTCCCAGTACCTACCCGAACCAGCCCAACCATGTAAAAAAACCATTACTGGCTTAGTTTTGCTATTTTCAGACGAGCGAATCCACTCGTAATAATGATCTGCACCACGAATCTGAATTAATGGCATTTTTTATCGGTCATTTGTTATTTGTCATTTGTGATTAGTTATTAGTTAGTTTTGATTGATTAATGGTTTTTCGGCTAACTGTTAAAACTCGACCAATAACTAAACAATTTTAGACTTTAGTTTTCGATTTTTGGCCGCAATCTAAAATCTAAAGTCTAATATTAAAATATCAAATTGGCTGATTGAAAATCGATTTTAAGCAGATTCGGGTTTTGGTAGTGACGAAGGATGTACCAACAACTCGGCAGTCGATCGCTTTTCTACCATTTCTTTAGTGATCGTGCAGCGAGTCACGTCCTTACGAGACGGTAACTCGTACATCACATCCAGCATTAACTCTTCCACGATACCTCGCAGCGCTCTGGCACCAGTTTTCCGGCGATATGCTTCTTGCGCGATCGCGCGAATCGCATCTGGTTTGAACTCCAACTGCACGTTATCCATCTTCAGCAGTTTTTGGTACTGCTTCACCAGCGCATTGCGCGGTTGAGTCAAGATGGCTGTCAGAGCATCTTCATCCAACGGATCGACTACTGCCACTACTGGTATCCGACCAATAAACTCCGGAATCATACCAAACTTAACTAAATCATCTGGCTCCAAATGCCTGAGAATATCAGCCGTCCGCTTGTCCTTAGATATAAGTTCCCCAGCTTGGATAAAGCCCATTGACTTTTTGCCAATTCTCTGCTCTACCACTTTTTCCAAACCAACGAATGCACCACCGCAAATAAACATGATATTGCTGGTGTCAATCTGAATGCAGTCTTGGTAAGGATGCTTGCGCCCACCTTGAGGAGGTACGTTGGCGACTGTTCCTTCCAACATTTTCAGCAGAGCTTGCTGTACCCCTTCCCCAGAGACATCCCGCGTAATCGAAGGATTCTCGCTCTTACGGGCAATCTTATCTATTTCATCGATATAAATAATTCCTCGCTGGGCTTCCTCTACATCGAAGTCTGCCACTTGAAGCAGTCGTAGTAAGATATTTTCCACATCTTCCCCCACGTAGCCAGCTTCCGTAAGGGTAGTAGCATCTGCCACAGCGAACGGCACGTCCAGGATATTGGCCAAAGTTTGAGCCAAAAGGGTCTTGCCGCAACCTGTTGGCCCCATCAGCAAGATATTTGACTTTTGGATGTCTATTGCATCATCCTGGCCAACTTTGCCGCTATTTTTAGCCTGCTGAAAGCTCAGACGCTTGTAGTGGTTATATACCGCTACTGAGAGAACTTTCTTGGCCTCATCCTGGCCGATTACGTGTTCGTCTAAATACTTTTTAATTTCTCTGGGTTTGGGGATTTGATGCAAAGAGAGATGAGATGAGCGAGATCTGCGTTTTTGGGGCTGTTCCGTTCTTGGGGTTGTTTGAGGAACTGACGAACCGGAGTCCAACAGTTCCTCATCTAAGATCTCGTTACACAGGTCAACACATTCATCACAAATATAGACTCCCGGCCCAGCAATCAATTTGCGAACCTGCTCTTGGGATTTGCCGCAAAAGGAACATTTTAAATGGGAGTCGTACTTGTTGGGCATAACGGCCTCTTATTTGAGTGTGGTAACGGCATTTCCTGCGTTAGGTAGGTTTTGCCTAGAGATGACCTGATCGATAAGACCATAATTTTTGGCCTCACCAGCAGACATGAAGAAGTCGCGCTCGGTATCGACTTCTATTTTTTCCAGGGGTTGACCTGTATGATAAGCCAGTAATTCGTTTAACTGACGTTTATGATAAAGGATTTCCTTGGCTTGAATCTCAATATCAACTGCCTGTCCTTGGGCTCCACCCAAAGGCTGGTGAATCATGATCCGGGAGTTTGGTAGAGACATCCGTTTACCACGGGTTCCTGCTGCCAAAAGAAAAGCACCCATACTTGCTGCTAAACCATAACAAATGGTAACAACGTCGGGGCGAATCTGTTGTATGGTGTCGTAAATCGCCATACCTGCCGTCACCGAACCGCCAGGGGAATTAATGTACAGTTGAATATCTTTTTCGGGGTCTTCAGCGTCTAGGAATAGCAGTTGGGCAACGATCGAGTCAGATACTTCGTCGTCAACTGGGGTTCCTAGAAAAACTATTCGCTCCCGCAACAGGCGCGAGTAAATATCAAACGCCCGTTCTCCCATTCCCGACTGTTCTACCACCATTGGAATCACGTTCTGGGGGTAGTTGGCGTAGATTTGTGAGTAGCGCAAGCTGGTGATGGAGTAATCAGAAGATTGAGATACAAGCATAGTTCGATCGATAATTTGTGTCAGCTGGCACTAGTACTGTGAATTGAGACCGGGCTAGATAATGATGACAACTATCTCTTTTATAGCCAACAGGCGTTGTCTTTGACTATGTATTTAGAAAATAATCAATGGGAAAATAGGGGAAGCGCTAGAGAATAAACGTTTTTTTCGAGTGTTAATAACTTTAAATTAAAGTGGAATTCCCAAGTATAGACGTGAGAGAGTACGTCTATACTTAGCTTTCTGTTGCTTTCCCAATTTTTAGATCGGTCAGAATCGCCTTAAGTTTGCGGCTGTTCGCTTGAACTTGGCTCAGATTCAGTTGGGGACACTTCAGCAGTTACGGAAGTTGCTACTTCTTCCGAATCTTCCTGGCTACTCTGGCTCAAGGAACCTTCTTCTACCAGTTCGATGGTGGAATGCTCGTCTAGCCATGAGAGGATTTTTTCGGTCAGTAGTTCGTTTTCGATTACTTCGCGCAGTCGATCGGGATCGATATCTTTACTATTTTGGTATTGATCCATCACCTCTTTAAATCGTGCTGCTAAAGCTTCCGGTTCTACCTCGATGGATTCTTGCTTGGCAATTTCTTTGAGGGCTAAGGAACGCTTGAGGCGATCGATCGCTTCCGGGCGAGAACGCTCCCTTAACTGGGGAATAGTTTCCTGGTTAAACAGCATCTTGATGTCAATTCCTTGACTGCTCAACCGCATTGCCGTTTGAGTAAGTAACTCATCAACCTCTTGCTCGATCAGTGTTTGAGGCAAATCTACTTCTACTTGGTTGAGCAGTTCATCCAGTATAGCTTGCTGCCTGTTAGCCTTTGTTTTGTCTTGTGCTTGCTCTTGAAATCTTGATTCCAAGTTCGAGCGCAATTCAGCTATGGTTTGAAATTCGCTAACTTCTTGAGCAAAATCGTCATTTACTTCCGGAAGCTCTTTTTCTTTTAAGTCTTTGAGCGTTATCGTAAACACCGCAGGTTTACCAGCTAAATCTTTTTGCGGATAATCTTCTGGGAAAGAGAGAGAAATTTCTTTGGTTTCTCCTACGTTCATCCCGACTATTCCATCGACAAAACCTGCGATAAACCGTCCTTCTGTGAGTTCTACTTGAAAATCTTCGGCTTGACCGCCCGGAATTTCTTCCTCGGCTTCATTCTCTCCTTCGCTCTTAATCCGCCCCTTAAAATCTATTACCGCTACATCTCCTTGCTGGGCAGCCCGAGCGGAAACCGGCACTAAAGTAGCTTGTTCTTTGCGACGATCTTCTAAAAACTGGTCTACTTTAGTGGCATCATACTTAACTTCTTCTGCCTTCAGGTTTAACCCGGTATATTGTTTCAGGTTTACTTCTGGTGGTACGTCAACTGCTGCTGAGAAGGTCAAACCTTTTCCCGGTTCGTACTGGTTGACTAATTCCTCAAAGTTAGAACGCAATTGGTAATTGCCAATAGCCGTAATTGATTCTTGTTTGATTGCTTCCCTAACCCCATCGCGAATCAGTTCTTCTAAGGCGGCTGCTTTGAGCCGCATAGCGCCAAACTGCTGTAGTAGGATGTGGCGAGGAACTTTGCCTCTACGAAACCCAGGTATGTTGGCAGAACGAGCAACGTCTTTAAAAACTTGCTCGTAAGCCTTTTTGGACATTTCGGGCGGAATTTCTATTTCCAAACCTATCTGGCTGGAGGGAAGCTTTTCCTGGGTAACTTTCATGCCTCTGTTTTCTTTGACGATAACTACTTTTTTTAATGTCTTCTGCCTGGTTAGGATTACCAATTCCTTGGAAAAGCAAGCAATTTGGTAAAGTACTTGCCAAACTTAAGCGCTACAGGAGAACCCCCACCAGTTTTATCTGTTATTTGTCGAGGATTTTGATTGCCATCCCCAAACAGATGTTCGACACCGTGATATGCTGGTGCAAGCAACCAGCGATACCAAAATATCTACCAAATTAGGCTAGTGGGAAGTCCGTTTAGACTGAAGCCTCTAGGCAGGGAACTTTTTGGGTCTCTTTGGTGACCTATCTGATGATAGTACATTCAGCATCCTCATTTCCCCAGTTTTCACACAGTCAGTGCAAATTTACAGCAATAATTATGTAAAATTTAAATAAGCCTTGAGAATAAATGAATTTTGGATGAATAGGTAGATAATAAACAACCCACTAAATCTAAAAATTAAAAAATCTCTTTTTATACCGTTTTCCTTTATGTATATGAGGAATTATTGTCATTTCGTCGATCGCATAGATCGTTGCCTTATTAATTACCCTCTATTCCAGTAAAACAGGAGGAAAATTCTTAACTGGTGGCAGATTATTGCGATCTGAGGTGAAGCCCAGTCCGTACATCACCCCTCTCGTTGGCTGGGTTGGATTAACTAAACGAAAACTAACCGCTCGAACTAAAACAAGCTTGACTGTTTTAAATGTCACATTCAAAATTATCTAGACCGTAAAAACCTAATCTATAACGGAGGAATTTAGTTTGTTAAAATCATATCGAGTCGCTATTTTGGGAGCAACGGGCGCTGTAGGCACGGAATTGCTGGAATTGTTAGAAAGTCGTCAATTCCCAGTGGCAGATTTAAAACTGCTGGCTTCGCCCCGTTCGGCTGGCCGTACCATGCAGTTTAAAGGGACGGATTTACCCGTAGAGCCAGTCAGCGATCGCTCTTTTGACAACATAGATATAGTGTTGGCATCTGCGGGTGGCTCTACCTCCAAAGCTTTGGCGGCTAAAATAGTTGATGCGGGCGCGGTAATGATCGATAACTCTAGCGCCTTTCGTATGGTTCCGGAAGTACCCTTAGTAATACCGGAAGTTAATCCAGAGGCTGCTGCCTCTCATCAAGGCATTATTGCCAACCCCAACTGTACGACGATCTTAATGGCAATGGCAGTTTGGCCACTACATAAAGTACAGCCCGTGAAAAGAATGGTCGTAGCAACTTACCAATCTGCTAGCGGTGCTGGAGCAAGGGCAATGGAAGAAGTAAAGCACCAGGCTATGGCTATTTTAAAGGGTGAAATGCCAAAAGCAGAAGTATTGCCTTACCCGCTAGCATTTAATTTGTTTCCCCACAATTCCTCATTGAATGAATTGGGATATTGTGAAGAAGAAATGAAAATGGTTAACGAAACCCGCAAAATTTTCGGTGACCCCAATATTAGAATTACGGCAACTTGTGTTCGGGTTCCCGTCTTGCGGGCGCATTCGGAAGCAATTAATCTAGAATTCGAGCAGCCTTTAACTGTAGAAAAAGCTCGGCACATCCTAACTCATGCTCCTGGAGTAAAACTAGTAGAAGACTGGAAAGCAAATTATTTCCCGATGCCGATGGAAGCTAGCGGTAAAGACGAAGTTTTAGTGGGTCGAATTAGGGAAGATATTTCTAACCCTGGTGGATTAGAAATTTGGCTCAGCGGCGATCAAATTCGCAAAGGCGCTGCTTTGAATGCAGTACAAATTGCAGAACTTTTAGCTAATCAGAATTTGGTTGGTCAAGCCAGCTTATCTGTTTCTAGTTAGAAATTAAATATGTCTATTGTTATTCACAGATTTGGAACCAAAAGAAGGATGTAAAATTCTCAATTCCAAATCTAAAATTTCAAATCAAGAAGAGGAGTTTATAAGAGTGTGGTAAATTTCGGACGAGTTATAACAGCGATGATTACGCCGTTTAAGGAAGACGGCAGCGTCAACTACACCGTAGCAGAACAGTTAGCAGTCGAGCTAGCAGATAATGGTTCAGATGGAATAGTTGTTTGCGGTACAACCGGAGAATCTCCCACTTTAACTTGGGATGAAGAGTACGAACTATTTCAGGTTGTCCAAAAAGCAGTAGTCGGCAAAGCAAAAGTAATAGCCGGGACTGGTTCTAATTCGACCAAAGAAGCGATCGCAGCTACCCAAAAAGCCGCTAAACTAGGATTAGATGGCTCATTACAAGTGGTTCCTTACTATAACAAACCACCCCAAGAAGGGCTGTATCGGCATTTTGAGGCGATCGCGCAATCCTCTCCCGATCTGCCTATTATGCTCTATAATATACCAGGCCGCACGGGTCAAAATCTTTCTCCAGAAACGGTTGCCCGGTTGTCTAAAATTTCTAATATTGTTGCCATTAAAGAAGCCAGTGGTAACTTAGACCAAGCAAGTCAAATTCGCGCTCTTACACCATCTGAATTTAAGATCTACTCTGGGGATGATTCTCTTACCCTTCCCTTACTAGCAGTTGGCGGTGCAGGTGTAGTAAGTGTAGCCAGCCATCTGGTAGGAACACAAATTCAGCAAATGATTCAAGCATTTGAAGCGGGAAAAAATCAAGAAGCAATTCAGATTCACATCCAACTTTTACCCTTATTCAAAGCTTTGTTTTTAACGACTAATCCCATTCCAGTGAAAGCTGCTCTTAAACTAAAAGGTTGGGATGTAGGAATAACTCGCTCACCCTTATGGGAATCAGCACCGGAAGTCAACGAAAAATTAAAAGCTGTCTTAAAAGACCTTTCCTTACTATAAGAGTCAAACAATGTATGTCAGGTTTTTAGACAACTAAATAGTTCTGCTAAACATGACTTTTTACAGTTAGGCAACAGCTAATAGGTATTTGATTGAGGTAATCGGTAATAGGGAATATTTTTACCTACTTATCAATTACCGATCGTTCATTACCGATTAGCTAATTCATGATAACTATCTTTAAGGATGCAAATGACACAAAACGGATCATCATCAACCATCAAAATTATTCCTCTAGGCGGTCTCCATGAAATTGGCAAAAATACCTGCATTTTCGAGTACCAAGATGAAATTATCCTGCTAGATGCGGGATTGGCTTTTCCTACGGATGGGATGCACGGAGTCAACATAGTTTTACCGGACATCACTTATTTAAGAGAAAATCGCCATAAAATTAAGGGCATGATCGTTACCCACGGTCATGAAGATCATATCGGTGGTATTCCTTATCACTTAAAGCAATTTGATATTCCCGTAATTTATGGCCCTCGGTTGGCGATGGCTTTATTGCAAGGCAAACTAGAAGAAGCTGGTGTTGCCAATCGCACTGAGTTAAGAAAAGTTCAACCACGAGATATAGTTCGCATTGGGTCTCACTTTTTCGCTGAATTTATTCGCAATACGCACTCAATTTCTGACAGTTTCACGGTAGCAATTCATACCCCAGAAGGAGTGATAATCCATACTGGAGATTTCAAGATCGACCATACTCCAGTAGATGGAGAATTCTTCGATCTGCAAAGGCTAGCAGAACACGGAGAAAAGGGAATTTTGTGTTTGATTAGTGACTCTACTAACTCAGAAGTTCCTGGTCAAACTCCTTCCGAAAGGTCTGTTTATCCTAATTTGGATCGGATCTTTTCCCAAGCTCCCGGACGAGTAATGGTTACCACGTTTGCTTCTTCAGTACATCGAATCAGTATGATTCTAGATTTGGCGAAAAAGCATAATCGTGTAGTGTCGATAGTAGGCCGATCGATGCTCAACGTGATCGCCCACGCCCGCAATCTCGGTTATATCAAATGTGAAGATGAGTTGCTTCAACCTTGGCACGTCGTTCGCAACTTACCGGACGAAAAGGTTTTGATTTTAACTACCGGATCGCAAGGGGAACCGTTGGCGGCGATGACTCGGATTGCTAATCAAGAACACCCGAATATTAAAATCCGCAAAGGGGATACGGTGGTGTTTTCCGCTAATCCGATTCCGGGGAATACGATCGCAGTTGTCAATACCATTGATAAACTGATGATCCAGGGCGCTAACGTGATCTACGGACGCGAAAAAGGCATTCATGTTTCCGGTCACGCCTGTCAGGAAGACCAAAAGCTAATGATTGCTTTAACTCGTCCTAAATTCTTCTTACCCGTACACGGCGAACACCGAATGTTAGTTCAGCACGCCAAAACCGCTCAAAGTATGGGTATTCCAGCCGAAAATATGGTGATCGTGGATAACGGCGATATCGTAGAACTAACTCAAGATAACATTCGGATTGGTGGAAAAGTACCTTCCGGTATTCAGTTGGTGGATAGCGCTGGAGTTCTCCACGATAACGTTCTCAAGGAAAGACAGCAACTGGCTGAAGATGGTGTAGTTACCGTGGCAGCAGCAGTGGATTGGGATGGTAAACTGGTGGCGAAGCCGGAAGTACACTTACGAGGTGTAGTAACGTCTGTCGAACAAAGTCTGCTGCAAAAACTGGTGCAACAAACTATTGAAAATTTGTTGAGCGATCGCTTCCGCGAATTTGCCCGAACTTTTGAAACTGAAGAGATTGAAGTTGACTGGACTGGGTTAAAAGTACAAATCGAGCAGTCTATTCAAAGGCTACTGCGTCGTGAATTACAAAGCCGTCCTTTACTAGTCTTCTTGATGCAAAGTCCGGAAGCACCTCCAGTTAAAGTAACCGGTCGTCGCCGTCGCGCTACTGCCAGAGTCGCTTCTTAATTAATTCTCTGTCTCAGATCTAACGAGAGGGGCCAGAATCTGCCCCTCTCTGCTTCGGATAAAAATGTTAAGATATATGTATTGCTTGTAAACAGGCTGTTATTCGGTAAAAATATTTTTCCTTCTGATTTCTCGATCGCGGATAGACTTTTTTGAAAAAGTTTATCCAAGCAGCCGAAAAATTAACTTCATAGTAGTTATGAGTTAATTTTTCGATAATTCCGTAATAATACCCACGCAAAAGCTGCTTGATTAGGTTCAATATTTTGTTATATAACAGCGCTGTCTAAAAATAAAAACACTATATCAACCTCAAGTGTGAGGCAAAACCGATTTTGACAAACAAAATATCAACCAAACGGGTGTACCGTTCCGGTAGATATGCTTGTCATCATGTAGTTAACCAACAGAGGAAAGCAGATACCTTGTTGGAAGATAGGAGCTAAAAAATGAATGTATCTGATTCTACCATAGAAAATCGTACCTTGACAACATGGGTGTGGATCGATCAAGCAGACATCACCTCTGTATCTTCTCTTTACCAACCCCCCAAGCCGAAAAAGTTCGATTTTTTCAAACCATTACGTCAGTTACTCGAGCGGGTAGATGTAAAAGACAAAGAATTGGCTCATCGCTTGTGCCAAATGATTCCGGCTCAGTGTCCCTTTGAACGGGATGTCAAACTATTCGGTCGTACCCTGTTTCATATTCCTCCAATGTGTAAGCTCAATCCACTATATGAGGAAGTGATGGCTTTGCGTTTTCGTGCTATATGCTATTTAGCAGATGAATGCGGTGAAGATGTAACGCCTTATTGTTAGTTTTTGACGACTGACAAATTAAGGAGGGATAGTTGGTTAAGGGAAGCAGCTTCTACCTTTCGGAAATTTACCTGGTAGATGAATTGTGTTAATCCGGTTTCCATGTTTTACTTTTTTACTATTGGCAGCGATCGCCGTTACTATTTCTAGTTGTAGTAATTCTGGCTTGTCTACCATTACTAGTTCTCCTAAAGCGGCAGTAATCGATCGAACAGATAGCAACTCACCGATTAATACAGATTCGGCACGAGTAACGCCTTCTCCCACAACTCCCAGCACTACTTACGGACGTGCAAGCTACAAGGAAATTCCGTTAACCGATGTTTCTCCTTTGACTGGCAACGATCCGAAAGCATTAGCATTAAAAGCATTCACATCCTCACAAGACGCATCCCAATCACCTCAAGTTGAAGTCACGAAACCAGCTGGAAATACAGTAGTTGTCATCATTTCCCAATTAGGTTTATATGATGACTCGGTTGCGGGTATCAGGTATTGGGTGGAATTGAGCCAGACTGGTCAACCATGGAAAATTGTTTGGGCTGGTTCTCAAGTTAAATGCCAACCTGGAAGAGGCCATCAGGACTGGTCTGTTGAAAATTGCGTATAATTATCGTTTCATTTGATATTACTCATTAGTTTCTCATCCAGTTCAATCAAATATTCTCTACCGTAAGAATCATTTTCTAATGTTTCGATCAGGTGCGTTGGCAAGTCTTGAGCAACTTCAGTGCTACAAGAAGCGGCGGCTAATGCGATCGCCCCTACGGTATCTACATCACCCGTAAAAGCGATACAATCTTTTAAAATTTCCCTCATCGAATCATGACGGGTAATCGCTGTAATAGCTGCCCTGACACTCATCCAGCCTTTTGATTTGACTTCTCCTTGCCACGGCTGCGACCATTGACCGGGTACGTTACTCTCCAAAAATATGCCCAGGTCTTTTTTTGGCCCTAGTTGGTAAATAAAGTAGTGAGACATTAAAGCAGAGGCGAGGGCTGCATTAATTCCATCAGGTGTATTATGGGTGATTGCGGCTTGGATTTGGCAATATTCAATTACTTTTTCAATCCTAGGTAAAACACCTATGGGGACAGCACGCATGGCTGCCCCACTTTTATCGCTGGAAAAGTTAATTTTTGCTAAAAATTCGGCTCCATCGTTCACTTTAAGTAAAAAATCATAAAATTTACTGGCATAGCCTTCTCTAGGGTCTCTTTTGAAAGCTGCTACAAATTTACTGGCTAAAAGTTCTGGTATCCAAGGTTCTTGAGATAGGATTGCTTCTGCGATCGCAATACTCATCTGAGTATCGTCAGTGTAACACCCCGGCTTGATTTGGTGGCGAGGATGCTGTATGAATTTGCTGAGGTCGTTGTATTCCTGAACTATTTGCGGATCGGCATATTCAAAACCTGCACCGTAAGCATCACCGATCGCTAATTCTAATAGCATAATAT
Organism: Leptolyngbyaceae cyanobacterium; assembly: GCA_036703985.1. GTDB lineage: Bacteria > Cyanobacteriota > Cyanobacteriia > Cyanobacteriales > Aerosakkonemataceae > DATNQN01. The sequence goes on along the minus strand of DATNQN010000057.1, from coordinate 266,510 downwards.
ATAGTAAATTTTGTAGTATTTTGTATTATTTTAGTAATTAAATTATAAGTAATCTATCTAAGGTAATAAATATCAAAAATTTAGGAAGGAATTTACTAATTTGATAAATTAAGCTTTATATTTTTTTACATAAATTGAGTGCTTACTATCAGAAAAAATATTTGAGAAAATATGAATTATAAAAGCCAAAAATCTTATGCTGCAAGCTTTACAGAAAAATAACCATTCAATTAAACAAGTAAAAACAGCCAAACAAGTAAAGTTTATTTTCGCGTGCTTGCTAGTTAAGAAATAGCTTGATAGATTAATAAGTGAAGCTAAAGAGCTTCCCTGGCAGACCAAACAGCCCAGTGAAACTTAGTAAAGAGGAAAAAAAGCGCTGTTTAATTTAAATCTGTCTCGTCTAAACTCAATAACACCCAACCTGAAAGTAGATATTTCCTAAACTGGTAGAAAGAGAGCAATGCAGCTGGTTAAACCGATTTTCGGTCAAGTGCTGAACTAGTGCAACTCTAGATAGAATTACCCAAGAAAGGAAATCACTCGGCGAGTAAAGGCTTGGGTGTTGTTGTATTTTACGGATAAATTGATAGCGCATCATGGCAATTATTGCTCTTAGAGCTTGGTACTTAAAAGAATACGAGCCGATTAAAGAACTAGAGAAACGTCCGCAAGACCTGCGCCTGAGCAAAAATAGTTTGCTGAAAACAGGTTTGCGGGCTGACTTTTTAGAAGATAGCAACGAAGTGAAAAAGTCAGCTTGGTTTGGGCGTTACTTGGAAGGAGAAACGGTCGAGTTTTACATTGAAGGGAGTGGCGGATATGCGATCGCAAATATCGACTTGATCAGCCACGAGATTTATTTCACCAAACAAACGGTGATGGCGCAGCTAGACCCGATCATATTTCTGTGTTATCAAACCGAATATGCCGCCTCCACCGAAGCACTGCGGGAAGCATTGCAAAAAAGTATAGAAAAACTCAATAAGCGATCGCGCCTACCCCTTACCCTAGAAGAATCCGATCGCCCAAGTGAAAGCCCGATCCGGCTCAATAGTATGTTGATGCGTAAAATACGAAAAAGTTTGCTGTTTGTAGTGGACGGTACGCCAATTACACGCATCGAGGGAGAAAGCGGGAAACCTGCCCAGGTAATTCCCAGTCCCAAAGTATGTGTAGAAGTAGGGTATGCCCTGCAAAGCAAACGAAGCGAGCAAATTTTGTTAGTTGAGATGGAACGTCCCGATCTGCCGGGACAATATCCCTTTGACCTGCCCAACTATCAACGATTATCGTTTAAAAACACGGCAGAACTAGCTAAGATGCTGCCTCAAGTAATGGAGGCTCAATTGCAGCGGTTTAATCTATTTTCTTAATTAGGGTACTGGCGAGGTGTAAATTTGCAGTAATTTCCGTTCTCCCTTTTACCTGTATTTCGCAAGATCGAGAAAATATCTGAAAATTCCTTGCCATTTCGCCCATCTAAACCTCCAACGGGTACTCTCGTCAAGCTAACGCTGTGAAGGGAAAGGAAGAGAGGGGCAACAGGTGGGTTGGATGCCCTACCTGTTGCCAATTAATTAAGTTTCCACTATACATATAAATGTATAGCGAAATAGGTCTATGTTGTTGACTCAAACCAACAGGCTTAAACTGAATAACCAACAGAAAAATATCTTGAAACAGTTGTGCAGACTGAATAAAAATCTCTACAACGTAGGGCTTTATGCAGTGTGTCAATACTTCTTCCAACAACGTAAGCACTTGCGTTATGAGTCTGCTTATCACATCTGTAAAACCAACGAAAACTATAAATTGTTAGTACGGATGTTGGTCAACAAACACTGAAAGTTGTAGACCGAAGTTTTCAATCTTTCTTTAGACTTCTTCAAGCCAAGCAACAAGGTAGATATGATGCAATGATTAATGCAGATATTAATGGTGCGGCTAACATCTTGAGAAAGCCTTTAAGTAAACAGAATGAAAGTAATTTCGGACTGTCTAGGGGTTGTTTGGCACAACCTTTAAGAGTGAAAATCTCTTAAGAATTTACCGTTAATCCTGACAGATGTAACGGGAGAGTGTCAAAATATTTTCGATAGAGTCAAGCTAATTTTCTCAATATGCCAAGAACTCCTGATGAATTTTCCGTCCACCTGATGTTAGAAGGTGGTCACCGAGAAGAAATTCGTTTCAAGACTATTCAAGAATTTCAAAAATGGTACAGCGGCGAGTTAGTGCCGAAGTCCGCTTCCAATGACTTTATTAGCGTCCCGATCAAAACGATCGAGGGAGAGTATATGGTAGCGCGTCCATCCAAGATTATGGCAATCCGCGTTACGCCCATCTATAAATCGAGTATCGATCGCTCTTACGTAGAATGATGATCAAGGCACTGGCTGGTTTAACCTTGAGTTTGGGTATTGCGCTTGGCACTTTTTCTCCTGCTTTATCCACCATACCTTTGGAAATAGTCGATCTAGAGCAGTCCGAGGATCTGGGGTTAGATGGCCAAATTTGGGGAATGAATGGTGAAAAAGGCGATCGTCAAGCTTTGTTGAGTGCGATAGACAACAGCTTACGGTATTTGCGATCGCCTAAAGCAGTGGCAGCTTACCGTCAGTATCGGGTATCTGGCATTACTCGCGACCGGGTGATTCGCTCGTTAACTCGATTTAGGCAATTAGTTCTCAGTTCTGACTCGCCAGAAGAATTGCAAGCAGCCGTACAGCGAGAGTTTGTTTTTTACCAAGCAGCTGGCAAAGATGGAGAGGGTACAGTTGGTTTTACTGGTTACTTTGAACCAACTTATCAAGCTAGTCGCAGACAAACGGCTGAATATCGTTATCCGCTTTATCGTTTGCCATCTAATTTTGCTAGTTGGCAGCGTCCCCATCCTACTCGCCTTGAATTGGAGGGAGAAGATGGAAAAACGATCGACCGCCGCTTGCGAGGACTAGAATTAGTTTGGTTGCGCGATCGTTTAGAAGCTTTTTTAGTGCAAATCCAAGGTTCGGCGCGACTTCAGTTAACTGATGGTAGCGAAATGACCGTCGGTTTTGCAGGTAAAACCGATCGCCCCTATACAAGTATTGGTCGCGAACTAGTTAACGATGGCAAAATGTTGTTGGAAGGTTTAACCTTGCCAGCAGTGATGCAATATTTCAAGTCCGCGCCAGAGGAAATGAACCTCTATTTGCCGCGCAACCCCAGTTTTGTCTTTTTCCGAGAAACTGGTGGTACGTCTGCGATCGGTAGTTTGGGACTGCCCGTAACCGCCGAACGTTCCATTGCTACCGATAAGTCTCTCATGCCACCGGGAGCATTGGCGCTGATCCGCGCTCAGATTCCTTTCCCCGATCAAGTGGGACAGTTAGAACAACGGCTGGTCAGTCGATACGTACTCGATCAAGATACCGGTGGCGCAATTAAAGGCCCGGGTCGCGTCGATATTTTTATGGGAACCGGGACAATGGCAGGCGATCGCGCAGGTTTAATTAACTCAAACGGACAGCTTTATTACCTGTTGCTCAAAAATTAAATAACTGGCAATTTCTAGATTAGTGAAATAAGATAGGGTGCATTTGCTTTATGTTTAATGTACCCTGTTTTTTAGGAACTTTTATTTCATTTGATTCGATTTTACTTATAGTTATTTAAAAAATTCTGGACTTAAGATAAATCAAGAATCAAGGTTTTTAGGGGCGCATTTTCTAGTCGGCTTATCTGTGAAATGCTTAATTTATCAGCTAAACCTGCCCTTACCCATCTCATTTGGTGCGTAAGTCCTAAAATTAATCTATGATTCGCGAATCAAAAGTTATATTTACCAATTAATAAATTAATCTAAAAATAACCTCCTGTATTCTTTATTTGGAAAAATATTACTTTTTATATTAACAGGGCTTAACTAAGTAACTCATTAATTTAAAAACCCACATATTAACACCAAATCAAACTTAAGAAGTAATTCTATTTGCAGATTAATTAGTAGGCCCAATAAAACTATTATTAATGTTTAAGGAAAAACTAGCCTATTCAAGCCAAATTAGTTATAAATAGATGGCATCGCTCATATATAGAGATTAGCAGCAACAAACTTGTTGTTTTTCTTCCTATCTCAGGCAAAGATTACTTTAGCAGCCAGTAACTAGTATTATTCAATTCTCTGTAACAAGGAATTGTGTTTGAAAAAGCTACTGTTTTCCGAATGGGATGTTAAAATACCAAAATTCCCTATTGGGTAAAGCTCGCAAAAAATTCTTTACTCATCACTTGAGTTAGAAGTCAGACTGGATGCAACTACCGATATTTTTTGGATAAGGGATTTCTTCTTAAAGATGGGAAAGCAAGTGAACGTAGATAGGATGGAAAAATATTACTTACTGACACATCTTTAACCATTATTTGCAAAAAACAGCGTTTTACTCTACTTTATAAAGCTTTCCTCGATTTCTCGATACATATTACCATTTTTACCCATTTTTAAACAAAATCTTTTGTGCGATCGAACGAATGAACTGGCAACCAACATTGATAAGTGGTAATTATACCAGCAAAGATTCCCAAAAAATTTCCCAATTTCTGATTATTTTAGTAAAATGGGGCATTTTGACTCAATTGACAGCCTGCAACAAGAAGACCTATGGAATCATCGTTTGAAATTACACTGCAAATCGTCATTGCCGTTATAGCAGGTATCAGCGCTCAAATTTTGGCGGAGTTGCTGAAAGTTCCCAGCATTGTCTTCTTGTTGCTGTTTGGCATTTTGCTAGGCCCTGATATTTCTGGGATACTGCATCCTACTTGGCTGGGTACTGGTTTAGAAGTGATGGTAGCCCTCTTTGTAGCGGTGATCCTGTTTGAAGGGGGTTTAAACCTAGAACTGCGAGATTTAGGTAAGGTTTCCGGTAGCCTGCGAAATTTAGTTACTTTGGGAACTCTGATTACTTTAATTGGCGGCGGTATGGCAGCCCACTGGCTAGCCGAGTTTCCGTGGCCGATCGCATTTCTCTATGCTTCTTTGGTAGTAGTGACTGGCCCAACGGTAGTTAGTCCCTTACTCAAACACGTCAAAGTCGATCGACAAGTCGCTGCACTGCTAGAAGGAGAAGGCGTTTTAATCGATCCGGTGGGAGCAATTCTAGCAGTAGTCGTTCTAGATACTATCCTGAACGCAGATGCTAACCCGTTGATTGCCATTAGCGGTTTGTTCTTGCGGCTGGGGATTGGTGGCGCGATCGGTGCGGCGGGTGGTTGGCTAATGGGTTTTATACTCAAAAGAGCCAATTTTTTATCAGAAGACCTGAAAAACTTAGTCGTCTTAGCAGGTTTATGGGGTTTGTTCGGATTAGCTCAATTAATCCGCAGCGAATCGGGGCTGATGGCAACTGTAGTAGCAGGCATCGTACTCAAAGCTTCTTCAGTACCCGAAGAAAGGTTATTGCGTCGATTTAAAGGGCAACTAACCATTCTGAGCATTTCAGTTTTATTCATCTTTTTATCAGCAGGTTTGTCAATTGCCAGTATTTTTGCTTTAGGTTGGGGTAGCTTGTTTACCGTATTCGTGCTGATGTTTGTAGTGCGTCCCATCAGCATTAGTTTGTGTACGCTAAATAGCGGGCTGAACTGGCGACAAAAGGCATTTGCGAGTTGGATTGCCCCAAGAGGGATCGTTTCTGCCTCGGTAGCTTCCCTATTCTCTATTTTGCTAACTCAAAGAGGAATCAATGGGGGCGATTCGATTAAGGCGTTAGTATTCCTCACGATTATGATGACTGTTTTCGTGCAAGGACTGACTGCTGGCTGGATCGCCAATTGGTTGCAAATAACCTCTAAAGAAGCAACCGGGGCGGTAATTGTGGGCTGCAATCCCGTCAGCCGATTAATTGCGCGTATTTTTAAAGAAAACGATCAATCTGTGGTCTTGATCGATACCGATCCCGAAGCTTGCAAAATAGCCGAACAAGAGAATTTGAAGGTATTTTTAAGTAGCGGTCTGGATACTCGCGTTTTAGAAGAAGCGGGACTGGCTTCGGCGGGTACTTTTCTGGCGATGACCAGTAATGGAGAGGTAAATTTAGTTTTAGCTCAACGAGCAGCCGAAGAGTTTGCCCCTCCTCACGTTTTGGCGGTATTTCCTCGCGATCCCCAAGCTAGTACTCCCAACAATAAATCGAAAGTACAGCAAGCTTTTGCATCTCATTTGCAGATCAAAACTTGGAATGAATATTTAAATGACGGAACGGTTAAGTTGGGAGAAACGAGACTGAAAGAAGATGGATTTGCCTTTCAACAGGCACATCTGCAAGCGTTGATTCGTGCTGGGGAGTTAATGCCGTTGTTGATGGAACGGGAAGAACGGCTGGGGGTAGTATCGGCACCAGAAGATTGGGAAGTAGGCGATCGCATTATCTACTTATTGCACGATCCCAGACCAAAACTTTTGAAACGTTTATCAGGCGCAGCCCCTTCCTCTCGCCTTGCGTTAGAAAAATTGCCAAAAGTCGAAGAAGTTCCCATTCCTTCACCCGCGATGGAATTTCCTTTAGAAAAAGCGTGAAATTTGGCAATTAAGCTAAATAGGAAAGCCAAGACTCCAAAACTTTTGGTGAACCATACCAAATTCCAGGAGATTTGGGAGAATGGCGAACACCTTCAATAATTAGGTTTTCTGCTCCTTCTAAATGAGCGGCTTCAATGGGCGTAATCCCGTCTCCCCAGCAATCTCCTTTGCCGCAAGTTAATTTATAACTGTTGTAAGCTAACCAACTGCCCGGGCGTCTAGCACCAAAAATCGATTTACCCGCCACGCAAACGTAGCGAATATGCGAGTGAAATGCACCGGGATAATTAATTTCGACAAAATCTAAATTGCGTTTTGTCCAGCGTTCTTGACTGACATGGGGAGTGCCTAAAGTAACGAGGGTAGCAATATAAGGATGAGCGTGCCATAAATTTGTGATTTCTCGATTACTGTGAATCGGGTAAGGCTTTTCTCCCATGTAAATACGCGATATCCAGCCTCCTGCTGAGTGACCGATTAAATTAATCTGGGAAACGTTATATTTTTGCAGAGTTTGTTTAACTGTGCGGTCTAGTTGCCGCAAAATCGGTATCATCGATCGACCGCCTAAAGTTGGCAACCAATCCTGTTTTTTTAATGGTACGGTTACGGCAGGAAAGCCGAGTTGTTGTAAGAGTTGTTCCATTGGGCGATAAGCGATCGCACCTTCGAGAAATCCAGGCAAAATAACAATGGGTAGAGGCATCGCGGATGGGAAATTTTTGGATTATAGCTAGGGGCTAGGGTAAGAAGGGAAAAGGAATGAGAGTTTCAGCAATTAATAATGCCTTAACCGCCTTGACGGTTGTTATAACTTTCGAGTTGAGATTCTTTTAAGAATTCTAAAGACTCGAAACAGGTAAAATAATTTTCCCTATCCCATTCCTGATTAAAATCGTGCAAGTAGGTACTCTCTACGGAATTAGTGTTGGCCCGGGCGATCCGGAATTGATTACCCTGAAAGGACTTAATTTGCTCAAAAACTCGCCTGTCGTGGCTTTTCCTCTGGGAGTCAGAGGCAAATCAGGGGTAGCAGAACAAATTGTTGCCCAATGGCTAAGTCCTTCTCAGGTGAAACTGGCTTTAAATTTTCCTTACGTGCAGGATGAGATGTTGCTTAACTCTGCATGGCAATTAGCAACAGAGCAAATCTGGCAATATCTGGAACAGGGTAAGGATGTTGCTTTTGCGTGTGAAGGTGATGTGAGTTTTTACAGCACTTTTACTTATTTAGCCCAGACATTGCAAAAATTTCATCCAGAAGCGATCGTGAAAACAATACCGGGCGTTTGTTCTCCAATGGCAGCGGCGTCAGTACTGGGATTGCCTTTAACGGTGCGCGATCGGCGATTGGTTGTCTTACCTGCCCTGTATCGAGTAGAAGAATTGGAAAATATTCTAGACTGGGCTGATGTGGTGGTTTTGCTGAAAGTTAGTTCGGTATACGAGCAAGTTTGGCAAGTATTGCAGAGCCGTCAGTTACTCGATCGTAGTTATGTGGTGGAGAGAGCTACTGCACCGGATATGGTAATACATCGAGATTTACGTTCTAGCCCCGATCTGAAATTGCCTTATTTTTCTTTGTTGATCGTGCAAGTCAAACCTTGGCAAGTTTAAATGGGAAATTTAACCTCCTAGAAAGAGGAAATTTAATCAGCAGCGATCGCAATCCCGGCATCTTTAGTTCGGGGAGGATGTTAACAAGTGTGAGCGGGAAATCCCCCTGAGCCGCAAGGCACTGGGGGATGAGAGCTTTCTCAATGTGGTGGGGAATCCTGATTTTTGATGTAGTCTTGGATGATTTTCAGCGGTGCGCCACCACAAGAAACAATAAACTTTTGCCTTCCCCATAAAGCGGTTTTGTAGTAGACAGCGTTGAATTGAGCCTCAAATTCCGTTTGTATCATCTTACTGGTTTCTGACTGGAGACTTTTGACCAGTTGAGAGATATTGTTGTCGGGATGGAGGTCTATGAGTAGGTGAATATGGTCATAATATTGAGCATGATAACTCGCCGTTGCACCTTCCGACTCTATCCATCCATTGCTCAAGCCCAAAAGTTGAGCTACTGGAGGCGTTTGCATCAGGTCACGACACAGATAGTCAGCAGTCATAGCATGGTTGTGACGGAAAAACTCAACATCAAGGGGATGACCAAAAAGCCAAAAACTGGAAAACGGAAGCGCCAAAAATCGGGACTAAACCGTTCCATTTTAGATGTAGGTTGGGGCTTCTTGGCAGGGTTGCTGGAGTACAAGTTAGCTGAAGCTGGTGGGATATTCCTAGAAGCTCCGACCAAAACACTCAAGCCTTCTCAGCGATGCCCTGAGTGTTGGGAGGTCAAACCTAAAACACTAGCTCAACGTCTACATCAATGTCTTTGTGGTTGTGTCGAGGATAGAGATGTAGCTTCAGCAAAAGTTTGCCTGTTATGGGCAACCGGGTTAGGAACTAGCCTGGATAAACGTGGATCTCAAGCCTCTACCGAAATCCCCACAAAACACTGTGGAGGATTTCGGCAAGCGTGGGAGAAGAAGCGTCAGAAAACGCCTGAGAGCGAAGCTCACGGGCGGTAGTTCATGAAGATTAGAATAATATCGAAATCGGAAGGTGTCTTTCCGATCGCAAAAGACAACAGCCTGTCAAAGCCAAGACTCAGCATTCAGTAACTGCCATGTCTTCCTTATCTAGAATTCACCAATTTTCAGAAACCACGATTAACCTGCCGACTTTGTTGGCAACTGCGATCTCGGTGGGTCTTCACGGACTGATCTGGGTTGTTGAGCCAACTTTATCTTCTTCAAAATCATCATCTTCAGAGCAAAGGACTGTGGGAGTTGTGCAGTTGACTCCCAGCGAAATGAGCCGTTTGCCGGAATATTCCTTGGCTCGATCCTACTTGCCTAATGTCTCGGTGCCACCACCCACTAATATTTTGCCTCCTTTGCCCTCCTTATCAACTTATCCTCCGGGCTTGCCGCTGATTCCCCCAAATCCAAATGATGTTCCTGTCAAGCAATCCCCTTCTGCTAACGGGGTCAGGGGTCGCGCTCAAGTAACGGTTCCAGGTACTCCAGAATTATCTTCTCAAGATCGGCCAAAACCTTCGGCTGATTCATCAAGGAATCGATCGACTACTGATGATTCTGGAAAACCATTGCAATCCGAGTCAAGTTTGTCTCCCAAGGCTCAATTAGGCAGTGATGGCTTAAAAGAATCGATCGAAAGATACCTAGCCGAACAAGATTCTCGCAATCCCAAAACTAATACCAGCACGGGAAATGAAGATGGAAAGAAGCCTTTACAAACTAATAACGAGCAACCTGATAATATAGCTCCCGCTAGCCTAACTGAAGATGGAAAGAAGCCTACACGAACTAATAATCAACGGTCTCCAGTTAATCAAAATGGGGAAAAACCCACGCGAAGTAGCGATCGACCGTCTAGTGGTAGATTACCGCTTGGGGTAACGGAGGGGATGCTGCCCGAGACGGCTTCTGTTTCAGGTTCGACACGCACGGAAAGTATGACAACTGAAACGGGAAATAATACTCTCAGTCCTGAAAATTTACAAGCTCATCTGCCCCATTTTTATCCGAAACCGTCCGCTTCTGGTTCAACGCCAGAAAATACCACTTCCTCTGGGTCGCGTTCCCTAACGGAAAACCAAAAGAATGCGCTGGCATTTGGTACGCTGAGTACTTGGTTGGAAGACCGCCGCAAGCAGTTTTCACGAGAACTGATGCCTACTCCCATGCCAGATCGGGTTTTTGTGAAGTCTCCCTTGAAAGTCAAGTTGCCCGATGTGACTGTTGCCAGCGTGATTATATTGGTTAACCCGGAAGGCAAAAAGATCGGTGATGCAGAACTGATCCGCAGTACTGGTGATTCTAGACTCGATCGAACAGCGATCGATAATATTCAAAAGCGCTCTTCTCTTCCACCAACTGGTAAGTATGAAGCTTATCTGTATCAAATCGAAATCGACCAAGATGGTTTACCTGCCGCCACAACGAGATCGCCTAAAAGATAAATTAATTTGCGGTTAGGCTGATGGTATGGGGAAAACTAGGCAAGGAGTCGAAAAGGCTTTTTGCGTTGAGAAGCTTTCGTTGTCTAATTTTTATATATGACCCAGGATTATGATTTTTTGCCTGTATTGCGTTCTGCTTCTGAACGATTGTTTTCTTTGTTGGAAAAATTTAGCCAGTCGCGGGTATTAGTAGTAGGTGATTTGACTCTGGATGAGTTTCTAACCGGTCAAGTGGAGCGGATTTCTCGCGAAGCGCCAGTGTTGATCGTTCGTCACGAACAAACTCGACAGGTGCCGGGAGGTGGGGCTAATGCTGTTTATAACTTGGCCAAATTGGGTGCAAAAGTAAAGGTGGCTGGATTTATTGGCAAAGATGAACAGGGACAAGCCCTGCGACGAATTTTTGAGAGGGTAGGAATCGATACTAGTGGAATGTCGATCGATCCGAAACGTCCTACTGTTACGAAAACCCGAATTTCCGGTCATGCTCGTCAGTCTGTGACCCAGCAAATCGTGCGCGTCGATCGCAAATCTGACGATTTACCAGAAACGGATTTGCAACTGCAACTGGCTGAGTATATTCGCAGTCAGTTAGATACTGTAGATGCGGTAGTTTGTTCGGATTATGGGGATGGGGTGTTTACTCAACCGACGATCGAGGCGGCGCTATCGCATTCTCGGACGATCGTAGACACGCAAAAAGGTTTGCAAAGATACAAAGGAGCTACCGTATTTACCCCGAATTTACCGGAGGCGGAAAAGGCGGTGGGATACGCGATCGCATCCGAACAAACTTTAAGTCAAGCTGGACGCGACCTTTTAAAATTAACTAAAGCCGAGCAAATTTTGATTACCCGTGGAGAAGAGGGAATGAGTTTGTTCGATCGTGCCGGCAACCAATCTCACATCCCCGCCTTTAACCGAACAGAGGTATTCGATGTGACAGGGGCAGGGGATACTGTCGTAGCAGGACTAACCCTGGCGTTAAATGCAGGTGCTTCGTTTTGGGAAGCAGCGGTTTTAGGCAATTTGGCAGCCAGCATTGTGGTGCGTAAATTCGGTACATCTACCACAACCCCTGAAGAAATCAAAGCTGCCTTGGAAACTTTATTAGAATTGTAATCTTTAACTGTTAACAGTTAATAAAACGCGCTTTAAGACTGTTTCAAAATTTGCCCTTTACCATCAATTTTTAGATTGGTATTGGGAAAATCCATCTTAGTAAGATTGCGAATTAAATTGACGCTGCGTGAAGATTTATCTGGGGAAGGAATACCTCTGCGATCTAATTGAACCGGAATAATTTTGCCAGAAACAAAATCCCCTTGTGAGTTAAGTTTTACATCTAAAATCAGCGATTGCCCCAACGCTCCCCAAGTGGATAAAGTCCTATATCCAACAAAATTACCTAAAGAATAAGCAATTAATTTTCCTTTATATAACTCCATTGCTCTGGGTACGTGAGGGCCATGTCCCAAAACCAAATCTGCCCCATGATCGATTAAAGTCCGAGCAAACAAAACTTTGTTTCCTCGATTTTCACCGTAGAACATTTCTTGTTTGTTTTTTACTCGCATCGCACCCGTTCCTTCTGCCCCAGCGTGAACTGAAATCACGACAATTTCAGCATTTTTCTTGGCTTCGATCACTAATTTTTTGGCAGAAGCCAGATCGTTAATTGAATTGTGCAGATCTAAGTGGCTGAAACCGATGAAAGCAACGCGACTATTCTTGACATTCACATAGGCAATTTGATTTTTTTTGCCAACAGGTGTCATTCCCGCCTGTTCGATGTTTTTCAGAGTGTCGTTAAAGCCATTCATCGCAAAATCGAGGGAATGGTTGTTAGCTACGCTCAAAACATCAAACCCAGTTTCTTTCATGAGTTTGGCATACTCTGGGGGCGTGCGAAAGGCATGAACCATCGGACGGCTAACATTCTTTGGTGTTCTCGGATAATTGGTGAGGGTACTTTCAAAATTGCCGAATAAAATATCAGCGCCTTGTAAATAAGGTTTGACGTTTTGGAATAGTTGTTTACTATTGCTGGGTAGCCGATTGTTGGGGAAATTAGTGCCGGGAACGATATCACCAACTGCTTTAATAGAAATAATATCTGCATTCGTAGCAGGAGGTTGTGAAGTTGAAACGGCGGCAGGTTTTTGAGTTGGTATCGGAGCGATTTGAGACGTTGGTGATTTTTGTGGCGCTATAAATGGTGTTAGTTTTTGATTAGTAGCTGAAGCAGGAGATGTTTTTTTAGGTGGCTCTGGTACTCCCGTTCTTTGCGGCTTTTGAGCAATTGGTTGAGGTTTGGGCGCATTTTCTGGGGTGATTTGCGCTACTGCATTTGGTTGCTCGGATTTGGTGGCAAGTTGAGAGTCAATTTTAGCTCTTACTATAAAACCTACTGTGGCAAATAAAATCCAACAAATGCCGCCAAATAAAATGAAACTGACTTTTTTTCTAAAGTTTCTTTTGACTTTAAGTGGTTTGCGTTTTAGCTGGGCGGGGGGCGCTTCCAGACGCGGTAAAGTTGGATTGGGAGCAGCGTAAACTGGTTGTTTTAATTCAAAGAACTCTGTCCAGGAAGGCCATTTTTGGTCGCTGCGCCGCCCGTAAACGCGAACGGAGTCAACCGACTTGGCATTTAAGCGTACCATCCCATCGTGGACGAAGCGGAGGCAGGAGGTTTGTTCCGGTACTCGATCTGAGACGATAACTATATGGAGGCAAGTACCTTTAGCCTTGGCAGTGGCTGTCATGCCCTTTTTCTGGATCACTTGATTGATTAAAGAGGCGATCGCATCCGGATCTCCTTGTTGTGCCAAAGTTAAAACGTTTTGCTTAGTCACCTGACTCACCATAAGTTGCCTCACACCAACTGATAAACTGCCTAATATTACGGCTGAACAAAGTTTAAACCGGAGAAGGGGGATTTGTTAGAAAATGACAGATACTTTGAATAAAGATATACGAGAATCGCGCTGTTTGTTAGTGACGGGCGGTGCTGGTTTTATTGGCGCTAATTTCGTACTTTACTGGTGCGATGCTTATCCAGATGACCGGGTAGTGGTATTGGATGCCCTGACTTATGCGGGAAATCGTCGCAATTTAGCTTCTTTAGAGGGTAGACAAAATTTTCGCTTCGTGCAAGGGGATATTTGCGATCGCGCACTAGTAGATAAACTTTTACAGGAAGAAAATATCGATACGATCGCTCATTTTGCGGCGGAGTCTCATGTCGATCGATCGATTTTAGGCCCTGGTGCTTTCGTCCAAACCAATGTGGTAGGTACGTTTACCCTACTAGATGCCTTTCGACAACATTGGCAGAATTTGAGCGGCAAAGAGGGGGTTTTCCTCCACGTTTCCACCGATGAAGTTTACGGTAGTCTTGGCCCTAACGACCCCGCCTTTACGGAAACCACACCTTATGCGCCTAACAGTCCTTATTCCGCATCAAAAGCTGGTAGCGACCATTTAGTGAGAGCGTATCATCATACTTACGGTTTACCAACAATTATTACTAATTGCTCGAATAATTACGGCCCTTATCAATTCCCTGAAAAGCTTATTCCTTTAATGTGTATTAATGCTTTAATTGGCAAACCATTACCTGTTTACGGTGATGGACAGAACGTGCGGGATTGGCTTTTCGTAATCGATCATTGCCGTGCCTTAGATGTAGTAATTCATCGCGGTCAACCCGGAGAAACTTACAATGTTGGCGGCAACAATGAAATAAAAAATATTGATTTAGTGAAAACTTTATGTCAATTAATGGATGAATTAGCAGCCGATTTGCCAGTACGTCCTTGTAGCGATTTAATTACATTTGTCAAGGATAGGCCGGGACACGATCGAAGATATGCGATCAATTCTACTAAATTGAAAACTCAATTAGGTTGGAGTCCTTCCGTAACAGTAGAAGAAGGTTTAAGAAAAACTGTTGAATGGTATTTGAACAATCGAGAATGGTGGGAACCGTTGTTATCTGAAGAGTATCAAGCTTACTATCGACAAGTTTATGCTTCAACATAATGAGCATAATTTTCTGATTTTTTAGGCAACCTTCTCAAAATGCTAAATCCTCTTGTCTTTAATTAGGTGAAATAATGAAGGACGTTCTGATTATAGTTAATAATTTGATGAAACTAAGTAGCGCTTTTGCATTTCCTGCATTGCGAGATGTTTCTACTCCAGGAATAGGTTTAGTTTCTGGAGAAACTGGTTATGGAAAAACTAAAGCAGTAGCTTGGTTATCCAATCAGGTCAACGGTGTATTTGTCAAAGCATTAGCAACTGATACTCCTACGACTATGCTCAATAAAATTCTTACCAAACTAGGCTACTCTACTAAAGTTAACCGAATATCTGTATTAATAGAGTCGGTTATCGAGCATTTGGAACTAACGAAGCGGCCTTTATTTATAGGCTAATACTTTGTGTGAAATAAATATTGAGAAAGACCTAATGCAAGAAATTTTTTATGCTACTAGGGATAATCTTGGTATGATTGTTATGAGTTTGTCCAAAGTAGAGAGTTTTGCAAAAACACAAGCTTGGCAATCTATTGATGCTAAAAGGTGGGCTAGAAGTAAAAAACCTTTATTTTTTGGCCAAGAAGTACTAATTTAATCAAATCCTACAATGTCAAAATTTTAATAGATTCAGCGCTTTCTAAGTGAATCTGGTACTCAAAAGCCGGGTTTTTGAGTTCTTTCACTCATTATTTGGGGAGAGAGTAAAAAGCTAAAAATTTACTACGATACCAATACTGCTCGGTTAAAGGGGAAAGGGGGAAAGGATGGGATTATTCCTTTACCCTTTACCCTTTTCCCAACCAACAAGGAAGAATTACAAACTTAACCGAGCAGTATTGACTACGATACTAACTGAGCGATCCGAGGTGCGCCGTGCATTATTTTCGCATCAACTACATCGGTGAATTGTTTGAAATTGTCGATAAACATTTGTGCCAATTTCTGTGCTTGGGCATCATACGCAGCAGGATCGTGCCAAGTTAAGCGAGGTTTGAGGACATCTTTTGGTACGCCGGGACAAGTTTCTGGCACTTGGAAACCGAATACAGGATCTTCTATCATTGGCACGTTATCCAAAGCACCTGTCAATGCGGCGGTTAATAAGGCGCGGGTGTGCTTGATAGACATCCGATGGCCGACTCCGTAAGGCCCACTCGTCCAACCAGTATTGACTAGCCAAACTTTAACATTGTGAGCTTCGATGCGGTGTCCCAGTAGTTCGGCATAAACGCTGGGATGTAATGCCATGAAAGGTGCGCCGAAACAAGCGCTAAAGGTGGCTTGCGGTTCGCTTCCCATACCTCGTTCCGTGCCGGCAACTTTGGCAGTATAACCGCTGAGGAAATGATACATCGCTTGCTCTTTTGTTAAGCGGGCGATCGGTGGCATAACGCCAAAAGCATCAGCCGTTAGGAAGATGACGTTTTTCGGATGGTTGCCCATACCCGTGCGGCTGGCGTTGGGAATGTGGGATAAAGGATAAGCGGCGCGGGTATTTTCGGTGAGGCTATCATCATCTAAGTCTAAGCGGCGGTCTCCGGGTTCGATCGCCACATTTTCCAAAACTGTGCCAAAGCAGCGAGTAGTTTTGTAAATTTCCGGTTCTGCGACGGGTGAGAGGCGAATCACCTTAGCGTAGCAACCGCCTTCAAAGTTGAAAATTCCTCGATCGCTCCAACCATGCTCATCGTCACCGATCAGAGTACGAGAAGGATCTGCCGAAAGAGTAGTTTTGCCAGTTCCAGACAAACCAAAGAAAATCGCTGTGTCACCATCTGCACCAATGTTGGCAGAACAGTGCATTGAGAGTACTTTTTTATGAGGCAGCAGATAATTAAGAATTGTGAAAACGGATTTTTTAATTTCTCCGGCGTAGCTGGTGCCACCAATCAAAATCAACCGACGGGCGAAGTTAACGATGATAAAGGCATCACTGCGAGTCCCATCTATCTCTGGTACTGCATGAAAGTTGGGCAGGTTGATAATGGTGAAATCTGGGATAAAATCTTTTAGTTCTTCATCTGATGGCTGGATGAATAAGTTCCGGGCAAACAGACTATGCCATGCTGTTTCGGTAATCACCCGCACGGAAATGCGATAGTTGGAATCTGCCCCTGCATAGGAATCTTGAATAAATAGATCCCGTCCTTGTAGGTAAGCTAGCATTCTGGCGTATAAACCCTCGAAGCGTTGCGGATCGAAAGCTTGGTTAACTTTGCCCCACCAAATATACTGTTCGCTTTCTGGTTCTCGCACGATAAATTTATCGTTAGGCGATCGACCTGTATACTGTCCAGTACGCACTACTAACGGGCCCATGTGAGAAATCGTCCCTTCCCGGCGGCGGGCGGCTTCTTCATATAGAGCGGGTGTAGGTAGATTCCAGTAAAGAATACCTGTATGTAAAATACCTTGGCGATCGAGGCCATAGCTGCTTTCAATAAAACTTGTTCGTGACATTGCCAACTCCTTGGCTAAATACTTTTTATGTCTCTATTTTTGGCAGCTTACATTGCTTAGTTAATGGTTAATCGTATGTTTCAATACACTTTATTTTTTCTCAAAGATTGATGCCATTTTATACTTATAAATATTTTTGAAAAGAATGTCAAAACGCTATCGAAATCAATTTTTTTCTAATTAGAAAGTAAGGGGATAAAAAGTATGGATGTGGAAGTAAATCTAAAACGACAGACTTATATGGGGTTATTCATGGTCGCGTTGGCGACTTTGATGTTTGAAATACTCCTGACTCGGATTTTCAGCGTTACGATGTGGTATCACTTTGCTTTTATGGCTACTTCTGTAGCAATGTTTGGCATGACTGTGGGGGCAGTATTAGTGTATTTATTACCCAAATATTTTACCCAAGAAAAAGCTAAATTTCATTTGGCAACAACTGCTTTATTATTTGCTATTTCAATAGTTATCAGTTTTTTATTACATTTAATTATTCCTTTCGATCCTAAGATCACAATTGCAGGCGTAGTTTCCCTTGGCTTAACTTATTTAGTTATTTCAATTCCCTTTATATTTAGTGGTATAAATATCTGTTTGGCTTTAACTAAATTCCCTCACCAAGTCAGCAAACTATATGCTTTTGACTTAGCTGGCGCATCTTTAGGATGTATTTTATTAATCTACGCGATTAGCATCACTGATGGACCAACGGCAGTAATTATCGTTGCTTGTTTGGCAGGAATTGGTGCTGTTTTATTTGCTTCGGAGACAAATAATAAAAGATTAGTTCAAATTGCGCTTATATCGACGCTTTTACTTGGTTCATTTGCCGTAGTTAACACGATTTTAGTTAATCAACAATCGCCTTTGTTACGGTTAATGTGGGTAAAGGGTAAATACGAATCTGCACCTATTTACGAAAAGTGGAATTCTTTTTCTCGCGTTACTGTTAGCGAAGATAGAGATACCCAGCATCCATTCGGTTGGGGATTTAGCCCGGTCGTGCCGATTAAGGATAAAATTGAAGAATTGGTATTAAAAATAGATGCCAGTGCCGCTACGGTAATGACTAAGTTTGACGGAGATTTGAATAAATTAGATTATTTGAAATACGATATCACTAACTTAGCTCATCACTTGCGGCAAGATGCGGATGTTTTAGCTATTGGTAGCGGTGGTGGCAGGGATATCCTTTCTGCCTTGTTGTTCGGACAGAAATCGGTTCTGGGTGTTGAAATAAATCACGATATTATCAATGCGGTGACGAAAAATTTTGCTGATTTTACGGGCAATTTAGACAAAAATCCGAAAGTTAAATTTGTGGCTGATGAAGCCCGCAGTTATATTGCGAGATCTCAAGACAAATTCGATATTATTCAAATTTCTTTAATCGATACTTGGGCAGCTACCGCATCCGGTGCATTTGTATTATCAGAAAATTCTCTTTATACGATTGAAGGTTGGAAAGTTTTTCTGGAACATTTAACTGACAAGGGGATTTTAACTGTTTCTCGTTGGTATGTGGGCGATACTCCTAACGAAATGTATCGATTAACTTCTCTGGCAACTTCCTCTTTACTAAAATCAAGTATTCAAGACCCCCGCAATCATATTGCTATTGTCAGATTAATGTTTGGCAAAATGGGCGATGAGGATATTGGTTTGGGTACGATGTTGGTAAGTAAACAGCCATTTTCCGCTCAAGATTTGGATAAACTGCAACAAGTTAGCCAACAAATGCGGTTTGATATTGCCTTGAGTCCTCGGTTTGCAATTGATGATAATTTTAAAACGATCGCAAATGGGAAAACCCTAGATGAGTTTGTCGCTCAATATCCGGTAAATATTGCCCCGCCAACCGATGATAGTCCGTTTTTCTTCAATATGCTGCGGTTGCGAGATGCTTTTAATCCAAAACTTTGGTATCAGGAAGTTTGGAGTTCTAATATGAAAGCAGTAGTTACTTTGGGCGCTTTACTAATTATTGTTTTAGTACTGACGTTTTTATTTATTATCGTTCCCCTGCTTTTAACTACCAAAAAATCGGCTTTAGAAGGGACTTTGCCTTTATCGGTGTTTTTTGCAGGCATTGGTTTGGGCTTTATGTTAGTAGAAATTTCCCAAATGCAGCGATTGATCGTGTTTCTCGGACACCCCACTTATGGATTATCGGTGGTGCTATTTTCTATTTTGTTATCTAGTGGTTTAGGTAGTTATTCAACTCAAAAGGTAAGGATAAAAGGAATAGCAAGTGAAGCAACTATACGCTTTTTGTTGTTGTTATTTACGATATACGTATTTGGTAAATTTACGCCTTATGCCGTCAGTTTGTTCGAGAATGCAACTACCATAGTACGCATTTTGGTGGCAACGGGAATTCTGTTACCTTTAGGTTTCTTTATGGGAATGGCATTTCCTTTGGGAATGCGGGTAGCATCTACCAAGTCTGGCGAGTTAACCCCTTGGTTGTGGGGAATTAATGGGGCAACTTCGGTTTGTGCTTCCGTGTTGGCAGTTTGTATTGCTCTTAATTCCAGTATATCCACTTCCTTTTGGGTGGGTTTTGTTTGCTACGTATTGGCTGTAATTGCTTTTGTGGTAGCAAGTCGAGAAAAAACAGAACTAAAACAAGAAAAAATGTAGCTGTTAATAGTCGATCGCGTTAGTTTTATGGTGCGTTACGCTGTCGCTAACGCACCCTACATATAGAGACTAATCCCTATCAACAGATAAACAATTTATATATACATCTGTGTTTATCTGTGTTTATCTGTGGTAAAAAAATTACCCCCAAATCATTTGAGGTAAAGTTTGCCAGAGGAAAACGACGAGTGCTGCTACTGCCAGTACGCCCTGAATCATTCGCCCTACAATAGAACCGACGACAATTCCGATCGCAGCTTTGAACGCTTGCTTAATTCTCAGAGTTCTTTCCAATTCTTTTCGGTAGAGATATTCTCCAATTACTGCGCCTAAAACTGGGCCAAGCACGATCAAAACTGGCCCACCAACTGGTAAAGCAATGGGTAAAACACCGATTAAAAACCCTACCGTTAAACCAACGATCGCACCAATTTGACCCCAATTACTGGCACCAGCGCGTTTAGCCCCCCAGTAGGTAGCTAAAAAATCAATGCCTGCGCTGAGGATCAATACTAAAAAAGCAATTCCCAATGCCCAACCGACAGTGCTAAAGCCGTTAATTGCACCCCAAACGATTACGCCAAGTAATATCAAGCTAGAACCAGGGATACCGGGGACGATTGCGCCAATGACGCCAACAATCATCAACAGGACGAGTAGCCAGTACAGAATTACCATAGACTAAATCTCAGCTGGTGCGACATCATTTAAATAAAAGCTGAGGGTTACTTCTATTTTGTCTGCAATTCCAGCAATCCAGGTTTCATCCTGTTGGGTATAACTGCGAGGGGCATTAGCAGCTAAAATCAATACTCCTCGATTCCCGATCGGTTGGCAGATGACACCTTGGGTATTTTCTGGTAAGTAATCAAATTCGATTTTGCCGGGATAGAGTTTCAGATTAACTAAATAAACGGGTTTTTGCTTATCGAGGACTCGCTGCAAAATCGATCCTGGTTTTACTTGAGAGTTCGCAGGTAAAATGCCCCTTCGCAAAAGCACTTTTCCTTGATACCAAACAATTAGCGATCGCGTTGTCGTATTAGTTAATAAAAGATGTGACGCCCAAGCCAATTCTGTTTTGACCGGATCTGGCAAATCAGGCGCTAGTTCAAAACCTTCTTCACCAATTAGCTGTACGGCATCGGGCGATCGAGGTTGCACTTGTTGCCAAAGCAACCCCGTTAAAATCAAAACCGCACATAAAATTATCCCCAGTACATCGGAACGAGCCTGAGAATCAGTCAATCCAGGTGTTAGCAAGCGGTTCACCAATAACAGAACCGCTCCTAACCCACCAACTACAATTGGTAGTTGACGCAATATATAATTTCGATCCTTCGTCATTTGTCATTTGTGATTTGTCATTTGTGATTTGTCTTTGCCGATTGACCAATGACCAATGACCGATGACCGATGACCAATGACCAATGACCAACGACCCAAAACTATTTCCCTTCTTCTCCAGGTTCGATAATTCTTTGGAAAAGATAACCAGTACCTCTAGCGGTCAGAATTAACTCTGGGTTGCTGGGGTCATCTTCTAACTTCGCCCGCAGCCGAGAGATGTGAACGTCTACCACTCGCGTATCGACGTGGCGTTCGGGAGTATAACCCCACACTTCTTGTAAAATTTCCGAGCGAGAGAAAGCTTCTCCAGAACGGCTGACCAACAGTTCTAATAAGCTGAATTCCATACCCGTGAGGCGAATGCGCTCGTCACCTTTGTAGACTTGCCGCTTGTTGGTATCGATTTTGATGTTACTGACGTGGATCACGCCGGAACTGGGAATGCCACCGCCGCCAGTTTTATCCACCCGCCGCAATACGGAACGGATGCGAGCTTCTAGTTCTTTGGGAGAAAAGGGTTTTACGACGTAATCATCTGCCCCTAGCTCCAAACCGGTGATGCGATCGGCCACATCTCCCAAAGCTGTTAGCATAATGATCGGTACGTCCGATTCTTTTCGCAACTCTTGGCAAACGCCGTACCCATCTAGCTTTGGCATCATGACATCCAAAACTACTAGGTCGGGAATCGCGTTGCGAAAAGTTTCTAAGGCTTCTTCGCCATCGGCGGCAGTTACGACATCATAGCCAATCATTGATAGGCGAGTTTCTAAAATTCTCCGAATGCTGGCTTCATCGTCCACCACCAGAATTTTTTCTTTATGGCTTTCCAAGTTTCTCAATGCTCCTTAATCTGTAGCGTTTCTAAAGGTTAATTTTTAGTACCATTACATTAAAATATTACCCTAAACCAGTGAGTAATTTAAGCCCGGAATTCTTACTGTTATTGCATTTCAAGCTTTTTTAAGATTTAAGTGCCTCTTAGCAACATTGTTTAACAAATTATAAAATGCCTAAACCTAGAACTTTATACGTTTGCCACGATTGTGGAGCAGAGACTTCCCAATGGTTTGGCAAGTGTCCGGAATGTGGCACTTACAACTCCCTGCAAGAGCAATTCGTGTCGTCTAGCACGGGGGCAGGGCCAGTCAGAGTTAATTGGCAAGCTGTCAATAAAGGTAATCCCAAAACTGTTACTAAGACTGCCAAACCGAGGTCTTCTCTGACTTTTCCAGAAATTGTGGATGGACAGGAGGAGCGCTGGTTATCTGGCTATGGAGAACTCGATCGCGTATTGGGAGGTGGCATTGTCCCGGGTTCTTTGGTACTGATTGGGGGCGACCCGGGAATCGGTAAGTCAACTTTGCTACTTCAGGTGGCGAAGAGTTTGTCCGATCGCTATCGCATTCTCTACGTCTGCGGGGAAGAATCGGGCAGGCAGGTAAAACTGCGAGCTTCTCGACTTGGGGTTTTCGATACCGAGGATGTTGTGGAGGAAGATAGCCCCGTCCCTGCTACCGAACCGTCAGACGCCCAGGGGATGTTAGCTAGAGTAGATGATATTACGATTCTAGAAAAGAATGATGGCGCTAATTTATACGTATTAGCAGAAACGGATTTAGAGGAAATTCTCAGAGAGTTGGAATCTCTCAAGCCTCAAGTAGCAGTGATTGATAGCGTTCAAACGATTTATTTGCCTAATTTGACTTCGGCGGCTGGTTCGGTAGCCCAGGTACGAGAATGTACTTCGGCACTGATGCAGGTGGCGAAGCGAGAGGATATCACGCTGTTAATTGTGGGCCACGTCACGAAGGAAGGAGCGATCGCAGGGCCGAAAGTTTTGGAACATTTAGTGGATACGGTACTTTATTTTGAGGGCGATCGCTTTGCTTCTCACCGACTTTTGCGATCGGTAAAAAACCGTTTTGGGGCGACTCACGAAATCGGCGTGTTTGAAATGGTCGATCGAGGATTGCGAGAAGTTTCCAATCCCTCGGAATTGTTTTTAGGTAATCGCGATGAAGTAGTTCCGGGAACTTCGCTAGTCGTTGCTTGTGAAGGAACGCGCCCGATCGTGGTAGAATTACAAGCTTTGGTAAGTCCCACTAGTTACGCTTCTCCCCGCCGATCGACGACAGGAGTTGACTATAACCGATTGCTACAAATTTTGGCGGTATTGGAAAAACGGGTGGGCGTTCCTTTATCGAAATTAGATGCTTACGTGGCTTCGGCTGGTGGTTTAAATGTGGGAGAACCGGCGGTAGATTTGGGAATGGCGATCGCGATCGTAGCCAGTTTTCGCGATCGGATCGTCGATCCGAGTACCGTGTTAATTGGCGAAGTGGGATTAGGCGGACAAGTTCGCGCCGTTTCCCAAATGGAATTGCGCTTGAAAGAAGCAGCGAAATTAGGATTTAAACGCGCGATCGTTCCCAAAGGGCAAAAATTCGGTGAATTGGGATTAGAGATCGTTCCCGTGGGCAAAGTGATCGATGCGATCGTCGCCGCAATACCCTCTGGGCCTAGTTTTGGCGGCGATGACGATGAGGATGACGAAGATTATATGGATGAATGAGTAGCATTATCGGTAGGTTGTTGCGCTCTCATCAACAACCTACTGGAAGATTTTTTGCGATCGGACTTGCTATTTTTATTTTTTGGTAGTAATATATATGAGTGGGAAAATGTGCGCTCATAATATAACCCGTTCTAAAGTCATTAAATAAGCGCAAAAATATTTTTTTGATATGGCAAAATGTATGGAAATCAGGACGCAATAAAAATTCTGAATTCAGAATTCTGAATTCAGTTTGATAAATTACTCAAACCCTTGGTTATAGAAAAAATAAAATACTACAAATCAAACAAATTCTTCAAACGCTTTCTTACCCAATCGATCGGATTTTTATCATCCTCATCTTCATCCACCAAACCCATATCTCGTAACTGCTTTTGCCGTTCCGACAACTCCTCCTTGTGTTTGCCTAACTCTTGAACAATTACCTCACACAATTCCGGCTGTTCTCTTAATATTTTCTCAAACCCTTTCTTGTTAATTGCGAATAAAATAGTATCTTCCAATGCCCTCACCGTAGCAGTACGAGGAATACCCAACATCAAAGCTAATTCACCCAGAAATTTGCCCACTCCCAGAGTAGTCAAATGTTTATTAATTTTGGCAACAAAAACTTCTACAGAACCAGAAAGTATTATATAAAAAGCATCGCCCGGATCGCCTTCTCTAAATAAAATTTCTGATGATGTAAGCCTTTTGCGATAGCCGATTTCAATTAATTGACGCAATTCTAAATCGGTAAAATTCTGAAAATATTTTACCTGTCGCAGCAAATCCTTAATAGCCAAGGGTTTAAAAGATGGAGTCGGTGATAAATTCGCTTTTACCGATTCCGAGTCAACAACTTCACTGCTATTTAAATCGCCTTCTCCATTTTTCCGAACAGATGACGTTAAAGATGACAGCACATCTGGATTGCGAAGCCATAAATCTCTTTGGGGAAATGGGCAAGTTATACCTTGTTGTCTTAAATTATAATCAAGAATAAAATTTAAAGAACTTTTAATCGTTACTCTATCATCAATCCGATGTACCCAAACCCATAAAAGAAAATTCAACCCGTTTTCACCAAAACCTACAAATATCACTCTAGGAGGTGGTTCATATAAAACGGCTGGCTCCATATAAGCAGATTTTAAAAGAGTTTCCGTTACAAGCACTGGGTCGCTATCATAAGCCACGCTGACCGGAATATCAATCCTACCAGTGAAATCTTCTAAACTCCAATTCAAAATGCGATCGTTCACTAGTTCGCTGTTGGGAACTACCACATCTCCACCGGAAAATGTTTTAATAGTCGTAGAGCGAATGGAAATTTCTTTGATATAGCCGGTCATGCCATCAAATTCAACGAAATCTCCTACTTTGAGTTTTCTTTCTATTAGTAATGTTACCCCAGAAACAAAGTTTTTCGTGACATCTTGTAGACCGAAACCAATACCAACGCCCAAGCCACCAGCGATCACTGCTAAAGAAGCGATATTAAACCCACTAAGTTGCAGGACGACTAAAAAGCCTAATGTACCTACTCCGTAACTTATAATTGTGGAAATTGCTTCTCTATTTCCCCGATCGATCCTCATCCTAGCAAGCACTTGCTCTTTGAGGAATTGTTTGAGAATCCGACAAATGAAGAGAACTAATAGTAAAGAAAAGATTAGTTTAATTACCGAACTAATCGATATAGCAGCTTCGCCGATTTTGATTGGAGAAGTAATGACTTGATGTAAATATTCCCATGATTGACTTAAAAAGTCATCCATAAAACGAGGCTTACCTTAGTTGAAAGATGAACGAGCGTTCCGGTTGGAATGGATAAAAATCAATCGGATTATTTAACTAATTCAGTTAAAGACATTGATTTTTGTTTTTAAGTAAGTAGAAAATAATCGTTTAATTAATTCCAGACTTTGCGCTCGCATATGCACCTTATCCAATTGCTGCTATATATTGATATTGGTTTGACACTCCCCAGCCTAAAGGCATGAGGATTCTACATTCACAGACTCACCGTTAGACAGCAGGCAAGACACCAACTGCCCAAGAGGGCAAATCTCCTGTAGCGTAAGTTCCCGTGTGTCCCACGGTACTGAGTCCTAATCTCAAAATATTGATTGCTGCGTTGATATCTCGATCTTCGGTATATCCACAATGAGGACAAACATGAGTCCTGGTAGATAGAGATTTTTGCACTTTCTCGCCACAGTGAGAACAATTTTGACTCGTATTATAGGGAGGGACTGCCACAGTTACCTTCCCATATTTATGAGCAAAATACTCCAACCACAAGCGAAAAGTATACCAACCAGCATCAGAGATTGATTTAGCTAGATGTCGATTTCTCACCAACCCTTTGACATTTAAATCTTCATAGGCTACCAAATCGTTAGATTGGATGACGGAGTACGCTAATCTCTTGCAATACTCTTTTCGTTGCCTACTTATTTTTAAATGTTTCCGGGCATATCTATTTCTAGCTTTGTGGTAATTGTTAGATTGCTTTACTTTCTGTTTCTTTCTTTCTGGGCTGAACTTCCGAGACTTTTGGCGATTAGCTCGGTTTAACTGCTTTTCGGATTTACGGTAGAACTGGGGTGAAAGTTCTACATTGCCCTTGTTGTCAGCAATGAAATACTTAAGTCCTAAGTCAATACCCGCTATTTGATTTGTGGGTTGAGTCTCAACTGTGACATTGACATCAATCGCAAACTGGGCATAATACCCGTCAGCACGACGTACTAAACGGACACGCTTGATTTGCTTGATGTCATAGTAATTAAGGTTGTAAGTTCCCTTTAAATTGAGAGTTCCAATTCCTTTCTTATCTAAGAAAGTGATGGATTTTCTATTTTCAGACAGCTTCCAACCAGTTGATTTATACTCAACCGAGCGGCAGTTTTTCTTGAACTTGGGAAACCCTTTCTTGCCCTTAACCTTTTTCTTACAGTTGTCGTAAAACCGAGCTATTGCAGACCAACAACGTTCTGCCGCAGATTGTCTAGCCATTGAGTTGAGTTCCGAGGCAAAGGGAAATTGGGCAGCTAATACAGCGCAATATTTATTCAATGTGTACTTATCTACCTTTAAATCTTTGCTATCCATCCAGTAGCGCAAGCACTTGTTCTGAATGAATTGGCTAGTACGTATTGCTTCATCTATGGCCTGATATTGCTTTTGTTTACCTTTGACCTTAAACTCGTAAACAATCATGGCATCGACCAATTAACCACATTCTTATGCTAACACAAAAAGCATAAAGCCGTACTGGAAGCACGGGGTTTTAAACCCAAGTTTCTGATAACTTAAGATTTGTAATTTTTCAATCTGAATTGAGAAATTGTAGGTAACTATTACACAATTCTTTGACTGCCAACTCGTAGAATTGCTTTCCGTGTTCGGGGGTAGCCAAAGCGGGGTTAGAGCCCATGCGTCCATCTGGATAATGGCGGCGAAAGTCAGCAGCACCGTAAATGGGATGTCCGCTAAATACTTCCGCAGATAGAGGCGCTTTTTTAATTGCCTCCGGATAAACAAATTGAGTTAAAGCTACTTCGCTAGGGGTGGCGTGAGTTCCTTCTTGATTGCCATACAACTCTCTTGCTAATTGGTAGACGCTGCTGCACATATACCAATTAGCTGTTTGACACTTTACCGAATCTGCATTACTGAGATTTAAATCTGCCAAATGAGCGTAAGTTTCCGCAAAAGCGGCTTTTAGAGTAGCAACGTTACCGCCGTGACCGTTAATGAATAAAAATTTAGCGAATCCAGCTTTTGCCAAACTAGTAACGTAGTCTTTCACGACTTGAATCATCGTAGTAGGTCGCAAACTGATCGTGCCGGGAAAAGCGGTGTGGTGCAATGCCATTCCTACATTGATTGTAGGGCCAACCATCGCATTTACTTCATCTCCTACACCGCGCGCGATCGCTTCCGCGCAGATAGCATCGGTTCCGATCAATCCAGTTGGCCCGTGTTGTTCCGTCGAACCGATCGGTAAAATGATACCTTTAGATCTCGTCAAATAAGATTCTACTTCCGGCCAAGTACTTAAATGTAATAGCATAATTATCTAAAAATCTGACAAACTTCACCCTGATGGGGGTAGATTTTCAACCGTTAATCAGCAGGTAAGTATTCACGGTAGCAAATTTTAACTTTACTTTTCCTTAGTTTAAGTAAATTAAGGCCACTATCGAGTTATCTTTTGGATGGAATTACATACCTAAAAATTCTCTTAATCATGTTTTCCCTTGAGTTAAATCAAACTCCTTCTAGAGCAGGAATCGGTCAGAAGAGTCGCATTCTCGTCGTTGAGGATGAAGACTTAATCCGAGAAATGATCGTAATGGCTCTGGAAGAGCAGGATTACGAAGTAATTACTGCCATAGACGGGCAAAAGGCAATTACTTTGTTGCAGGGTACTTATACCGAACCAACAGAATTTTTGTTCGATTTAGTGGTATTAGACTTAATGCTACCCCAAGTTAACGGACTGGATATTTGTCGTTTACTGCGTCGTCAAGGTAACCCAGTACCGATTTTAATTCTCTCCGCCAAAGGAAGCGAAACAGACAGGGTTTTAGGGTTGGAGGTAGGAGCGGATGATTACCTGACCAAACCATTTAGTATGCGGGAATTTGTGGCTCGTTGTCGAGCTTTACTGCGCCGCCAACGCTTAAGTACCGCTACTCAACCACCTATTTTGCAGTTTAAGGAAATCTCTCTTTATCCCCAGGAGTGTCGCGTGCTTCTGCGGGGCGAAGAAGTTAGCCTCGCACCGAAAGAATTTCGCTTGCTTGAATTATTTATGAGTTATCCTCGGCGAGTATGGTCTAGGGAACAATTACTCGATCATATTTGGGGGCCAGATTTTGTGGGAGATAGTAAAACCGTAGACGTTCACATTCGCTGGTTGCGGGAAAAATTAGAGCGCGATCCCAGTCATCCAGAGTATATTGTCACTATTCGAGGTTTTGGATATCGTTTTGGTTAATCGTTAATTCGGTCATTGGTCATTAGTCATCGGTCATCAGTCATCTGTCAACAGGAAATAACAAATGACAAGTGACAAATCACAATTAACAAATGACAAATGACAATTAACTATTAAGTAATTAGCAATTGGCATGAGCATCGTTGCCTTTTTTTTTGGTCTTGCCATCGGAATTGGCTGTTTGCTATGTTGGCAGGCTTGGTTTTACGAGCAGCTGGGGCAATTGCTGCGATCGCTACCAAATAATGGCCCGCAACCGGCTTTGCCAGCGATCTCTCGTCTGCGGCGGGGTTTTGCTCGCATTAACCAGCAAGTAGAAAACCTGGAAACTGAATTAGAAACATGGCAAGAGTTACTTCGGGTTGCACCATACGGCTTTTTGATCGTAGATGAAGAAAACCAATTACTTTGGTGCAACCAACAGGCGCGGGAACTGTTGAATATCGATCGATGGGAACCCGGACAAGTACGTTTGCTCCTAGAGTTAGTCAGGTCTTACGAACTCGATCAATTAATCGAACAAACTCGTCACCAACAACAGCCGATTCAGCAAGAATGGGTATTTCACCCAACTTACCCTTATGCAGAAGCGATCGGCAAAAGTACATCTGTGACGATCGGAGCCTATACTTGGCCTTTACCTGACGGACAAGTAGGCGTATTTTTGGAAAACCGCCAAGCTATTGTCGAGCTTTCCCAAGCACAAGATCGGTGGGTTTCTGACTTAGCTCACGAACTGAGAACTCCTCTAACTTCGATTCGCTTAGTAGCAGAAGCCTTACAGGATCGCTTGCAACCACCGATGACTCGATGGGTCGAGCGAATGCTACCGGAAATTAATAGGTTAATTAATTTAGTGCAAGATTGGCTGGAATTAAGCCAATTGGAAGTCGATTCTTCCAGTAAACTACGCCGCCAAACTTTTGAACTGCGCTCGTTAATTTTATCAGTTTGGCATAGCTTAGAACCATTAAGCGAACCAAAGCAATTGAGTCTCACCTACAATGGGCCGGACTCAGTTTGGATAGAAGCTGATGAGTCTCGCTTATACCGAGTATTTCTTAACTTAATTGACAATAGTATTAAATATAGTCCTTCTTCTGGAGTAATTCGGGTAAAGGTAAATCTCATTCCCCAGAAAGATACTCCTAAGTTTGTCGAAATTAATATTATCGATTCAGGCTCCGGATTTCCAGAATCCGATTTGCCTTATGTTTTTGAGCGACTCTATCGAGGAGATGTTTCCCGAACTCGGCAGCCAACTTTTTCTGCCGATCGAGAAAGAAATGTCCCAGTAAATAACACTGGTAGTGGATTAGGTTTGGCAATTGTCCGCCAAATTATTGTTGCTCATGGAGGTTCGATCCAGGCAAAAAACGATCCGCAAACAGGTGGCGCTTGGTTGAAAATTGAATTACCTTATGGAGAGGGGATCGCTCCTAACAACCGCGCTGAATACTAAGTTGCTCGGTGCGGATTAAAAATCTCTTTTTTTGGTAACTTAAAATACTTTTTTTTTACATACCGAAGTATTAAAGATAACGATGAACTTTGCTCTTAAGCGGAGTTCGGAGCCAAACCTCAAATACACTTTTATGGTTTTTCCTAATGTTAGGGTGAACACTTCTCGTTTCAACCACCATCCTGAAAGACAGCAGTTCGATCGAAGCTTGAGACGCTTAGAGGGTGATGTTTTGCGGATGGGTGCTTTGGTCGAACAGTCGTTTCGGCTTTGCCATCAATCCTTGTTCGATCGCAATCTCGCAGCAGCAGAAGCCATTCCTTTATTGGATAAGCAAGTCGATCGATTTTACCGCCAAATCGAGCTAGATAGCGCGACTTTGATGACATTGCAAGCTCCAGTGGCTAAAGATATGCGCGTTTTAAGCGCTTATATGCAGTTAGTGCGAGATTTAGAACGAATAGGGGATTATGCGAAGGATTTAGCCGAAATAGCGGTTAAAC
Organism: Leptolyngbyaceae cyanobacterium; assembly: GCA_036703985.1. Lineage (GTDB taxonomy): Bacteria > Cyanobacteriota > Cyanobacteriia > Cyanobacteriales > Aerosakkonemataceae > DATNQN01. The sequence goes on along the minus strand of DATNQN010000057.1, from coordinate 235,877 downwards.
TTTTCCCTTATCCGCCCCATCCTTGCTTGTCCGAAATAGCCGTGATGTCCCATCAAGCTCAAGCTATGCTGGCCATGAGTTTAGTCGCTTTAGCGGATCTGGATGCAGAAGGCGGACAACGAGTGAAACAGCAAGATGATGTAGTAGACACTGCTTACGAAACGCTTTATCAGCGCCTAGCCAGCGCGCGAGACGTTAAAGGAGTAGTTGAACCAATTCTGTTGTTGGCATTAGTGATCCGTCATTTGGAACGAATGGCAGATCACGCTACGAACATCGGTCAACGAGTAGCTTACATAGTAACGGGAAACCGATAAAAAATTAAAATCAAAAAATTAAAAATCTGCCTACGGACACTAAGCTCGTCCATATTTTTTCGCTGGCTTAACCTAGAGATTACCAAAATCTTACCTACACCTAAACTAGTCAGATTACAGTTGTGTGTGAAATTGCCACTTTTTCCCAGCTTAAATTGGTCAACTTAGTTAAAAGCTTTATATGAAGCTAAAACGTAGAGAATTATTAACTTTGCTAGGGTTAGGTGCAGGCGCGTTAGCCGTAACTACTTTTCTGGGCAACAAGATCGGATTAGTTGGGAAAAAACTCATTTTTCAGCCAGTGAAAAGTCCAATGCCACTGGAAATAAATGAGATGGGTGCTGCCGAGCAAGTGAAAAATTACAGCACTTATGAAGTAGTTGATGATTTGGTATTGCCAGAGGGTTTTACTTATGACATCATCGGCGCTTGGGGAGATCCGATCGGTGATTCTCGGTTTGGGTATAACAATGATTATTTATCTTTTGTTCCCACTGGAAAAGATAAAGGTTATTTAACGATTAATTTTGAATATATTAGCCCCCTAACTTGGTTACAAACTTATCAGCAAGTTTTAAAGAAACCTTTACCTTTGGCAGAAGTAAAAGCCGCAGTAAATCGGGCTGGAAAAAAGGGAATTAATGCTTACGGTTTACCTCCAGAAGAAAAGGAAATCAAAGCAAAAATTCAACAAATTTGCCAAGAAGCTTTGCTCGATCAGGGCATTGGAGTTATTTCCATACAGAGAAATCCCGATGGCAAGTGGGTGAGGAAAAATTCTCAAGCCGATCGCAGAATCACTGGTATTTCTGGTTTAAAAGATGGGCGCTATTTAAAAGCAACTGGCCCAAGCGTGCTGGTATTTCGGAAAAAAGAAGGACAAGGCTATATCGATCGGTTAGGCGATCGCATTATTGGTACTTTTGCCAACTGTGCTGGCGGTACAACTCCTTGGGGAACTGTTTTAAGTGCGGAAGAAAACTTTCAAGTGCAAGTGCCGGAACCAGTATATGCCGACGGTACGGCTTTTGAGCCAGAAAAATTAGCTTTTGCGATCGGTGATGAAGAACTTTCCGGGCAAGGTAACGTACTGGGATTAGCTGGTAACAAATATGGCTGGATCGTAGAAGTAGACCCGGCAAATCCCAAAGACTACGGAACCAAACACACCTGGCTGGGGCGCTACCGCCACGAAGCTGTAGGCATTAGAGTTGTAGCAGGCAAGCCTTTGGCATTTTATTCTGGATGCGATCGACGGGGCGGACATTTGTATAAATTCGTCAGCAAAGCGATCGTTAAAAATCCCCAAGATAAAGCCAATTCGCGATTGCTAGCCGATGGAATGCTGTACGCTGCCATCTTCAACTCCGATCGCACCGGACGCTGGATACCCCTCCAACCCAGCACGCCAGTCAATCCCATCCTTCCCAGTCAAATCGAAGGAAAAGCGATTCAACTTCCCAAACGCCCAGAAGGAGGAATTTTTTCAGCTAAAACCGATCGAGAAGTCAACAGTTTTAAACAAAAATTTAAAACGCTAGGCGACCTTTACACCGGCAACCCGGCAGAAAAACAAGGTGCAATTCTCATCGATGCCCACTTTGCCGCTAACGCCGCAGGTGCCACTCCCACCGCCCGCCCCGAAGATACCGAAATTGCCCCAGACGGGTCGCTTTACATTGCTTATACTTCCGGTTCGCCCGGTGGCGATGGTGGCCCAGACCAACGCATCTTCCAAGGGCCAAAAGGAGAAACTCCTTGGGAATATGGTTGGATTATGCACTTGATCGAAGATAACAACGATCCCTCTGCCCTGAGATTTCGTTGGCAAATGTTAGCAATGGGAGGAGAACCTGCGGAAGGAGGGGCTGGTTTTGCCAATCCCGATAACTTGTTAATCGATGGCAAAAACAATCTATGGATGGTCACCGATTTGTCTTCAGGCGTCCACAACGATCCAGCAGATAAACTAAGGCGGGGTTGCTTTGGCAACAATTCGATTTGGTATATACCGACTTCCGGTGCTGATGCGGGTAATGCCTATGTATTTGGCATAGGGCCAATGGACTGCGAAACTACCGGGCCATTCTTTACCGAAGATTACCGAACCTTGTTTTTATCAGTACAACATCCAGGCGAAGTGACGGGAATTCGCCGCGACGATGCCAGCGAACTTCGCGAATTTGAAATGAAAACTACTGATGGTGAAAAGTTTAAGCAAATTCGTACTGTCCCGATCGGTTCTAATTGGCCGGGAAAAGGCAAAAACGACCCACCTAAACCGGCTGTTGTTGCCATTAGAAGGCTAGATGGTAAATCGATCGTTCCCATGACTTAGCCGAGCTTTCCAGCGTTCGGTTCGCACTCCAAAACTTCTTCCCTTTACTGTTGGCAATGGCGATCGCTACCTATACTTAATGGAGATACTATGATTTCTTTAATTGCCCCTCCTAGTTCTACCAATTTAATTCAGAGAACATTTAGTTGTAACGATTCTCTGCCATTAGATTCCAACGTGTTGTGGAAAATCGAACGGGGAGTAGTTCGTACCGTTACCTGGAGTGAAGAGGGAAGACCAATTACCTTGGGATTTTGGGGCGCGGGAGATTTAGTTGGCAAACCTTTATCTCGCATCGATCCTTACCAAATTGAATGTTTAACTAGCGTCGAGGCAAGTTTGTTGCCTTCTCATCTTTGGCATCAAGTGACAGATGTCTGGATTTCTCAAATTCAAATGAACGAAGAATTAGTGAGCATCGTTCATAACCGACCCGTGAACGTGCGCTTGTTGCAACTTTTAAACTGGTTGGCTCGTAAATTTGGTCGGGAAGTAAATGAGGGAATATTAATTGAAGTACCGTTTACTCATCAAGCCCTTTCCGAAGCTATTTGTACGACGCGAGTCACGGTAACTCGCCTGCTCAACCAATTTGAGAAAGAAGGTATTTTGAACCGTCACGGGCGTTTCCTGTTACTTTGTAAGTAACCAAAATCATCGACAAGCGGGATAGGTAAATTATCATTTGATTAATCATAAAAAAATTAAATCTAAAATGTAAAATTACTTACTTCCGCCCAAATTAAAAGTGCTAAAGTGACATAATTTGCTGTCCATTTGATTTTTACGCTTATCCTGATGGGGAAAAAATAGAATAAATTTTCTGCATTCTGGCTTGCTCCTTCATGCTTTAGAAATATCTAAATTAGGAGCAAAGCAAGCTTATGACACTAACTTAACTTACACAGAGCTTGCTAAATTCGGTTGTTTATGGCAATAAAATAAGGTGAGAAGTTATTCGGAAAACTCTACGACCGATTTACATCACTCGAAAAGTTTTCCCGTATACTCTAATTTGGTGTGAGGAGAAAAAAATGTCGAAAACCCTTTGGAATGCCCTGAAGCTGAGTCCAGCAATTCTAGGTGCTACTATTCTGGTCAGTCATGCCTCTGTAGCAACAGAGGACGCCTCCAGAACGATCGCTCAAGAGCCAACAATTGCGGCAACAGATTCATCTCCGGCAGGACTTTCATCGAATCAGCCAGATTTAGAAGCCCTCAATTCAGTTACTACAGTTGCTAGTTTAGAATCTGATAAATTAAGTCCCAATATAACTAATAGTTCGGTGTTGGCTCAACTGTCAGATGCCACTGACGAAGCATCAACGACTGTCGGACAACAAACAAACACCACTCTCGATCGCATCGAGCAGTATAGCCAGCAAAGTACCGAGTCAACCGACAGTTTGGGACAAGTAACTTCCGTTTCTCAATTGCGGGACGTGCAACCCACAGATTGGGCTTTCCAAGCACTGCAATCTTTGGTGGAGCGCTACGGTTGTATTGAAGGATATCCCGATCGCACTTATCGGGGCAACCGGGCGATGACTCGCTATGAATTCGCAGCCGGGTTAAATGCTTGCTTAGACAGAATTAGAGAATTAATCGAGGCTTCCCGTCCCACTCCTGGTGGCGGAGGAATCACCGAACAAGACTTAGAACAACTCAGACGCTTACAAGAAGAGTTTAGAAGCGAATTGGCTACTCTCAGGGGACGAGTGGATACCCTAGAAGCACGCACCGCACGCTTAGAAGCTCAGCAATTCTCTACCACGACGAAGTTAAGGGGAGAAGCGATTTTTGCGCTGGCTAGTGTCTTTGGCGATGAAAGGGCTGGTGGTGGAGATTTACAAGATAACGTCATCTTCGCCGATCGGGTACGCCTCAACTTAGATAGTAGCTTTACCGGTAAAGACCGTTTGAGAACCCGTCTGCAAGCCAGAAATGTTACTCAGTTCAGTGGAGGGGTCACGGGTACTAACATGACCCGCTTATCTTTCGATGGAAATGATGACAACAACGTTACTCTCCATCGACTAGAATATCGTTTCCCTATAGGCTCTAAAACCAACGTTTATATAGATGCGATCGGGGGTGAGTATAACGACAATATGTATACCTTTAACCCCTTGTTCGAGTCTTCCGGCCAAGGTTCGGTTTCCAGATTCGGTCGCTTTAACCCCATTTACCGACAAACTGCTGAAGGTACGGGTATTACCGTAGACCATAATTTTAGCAAAGCATTTGGTATCACTTTAGGTTACCAAGTGCCGAGAGATCAGGGTAATGACCCTACAGAAGGTCTTGGATTATTTAATGGAGCTTATTCCGCTCTCGCTCAGTTGGCGATCCGCCCGAGTAAAAATGTTGACTTTGGCTTTACCTACGTTCGCTCTTTATACAAGGATGGTGCTGTCAGCGTTTCTTCCGGTACTGGTAGTACTTTTGCAAACAATCCTTTTGCAGGGGAAGCGACTTCCGCCGATCATTTTGGTTTACAAGGTAGCTTCCGGTTGAGCCGTTACTTCGTGATTTCTGGTTGGGGCGGTTATACCAGAGCGTACCAAGAATCAAACGGTGACGCTGATGCAACCATCATCAATTATGCCGTAACGCTCGGTTTCCCAGATTTGGGTAAAAAAGGTAACTTGCTTGGTTTCGTAGCAGGTCAGCCGCCGAAAGCTACCGATAACAACTACTTTGTCGATCGGGAAGATGATGATACTTCTTACCACCTAGAAGCGTTCTATCGCATTCAAGTCAACAATAATATCTCGATTACACCTGGTGCTTTTGTGATTCTTAACCCAGAACACAACGACAACAACGATGCGATCTACGTAGGTACGTTGCGGACGACTTTCACTTTCTAATTGAAACGCGATCGCCTGACACCGGATGGTGGAATCTTGATTTCATTCCCACCCCGTTAACGGGGTGGGGTAATTTTTTGGTTTAAGTCTATGACCCTAGACTTAAATCTGTTAATTGGGGTATGATAAAAAATTGTGAGTTTTTAGAAGCTTATGAATGCTCAAGAAATTATTCGCTCGATCGAAGCAGAGCAACTTAAAAAAGATTTGCCGGAAATCTTTATTGGCGATACGGTGAGAGTCGGCGTCATCATCCAAGAAGGTGGTAAAGAGCGGACTCAGCCTTATGAAGGTGTGGTAATTGCCAGACGTAATAGCGGAATTAATCAGACGATTACGGTTAGACGTATTTTTCAAGGCGTTGGTGTAGAGCGAGTATTTTTACTCCACTCTCCACGGATTGCTAACATTAAAATAATTCGTCGCGGTCAAGTACGTCGTGCTAAGTTGTACTACTTGCGCGATCGCGTCGGTAAGGCTACTCGCCTGAAACAACGCTTTGACCGTCCCATGTAGTTCGATCGTAAATATGGGAGTCTTTTAGCACGGACTCTCATTGTTGTGATATACTGACTAAAGTCACTAAATAAGCAAGCGCTCTTAGTTCAGTTGGTAGAACGCAGGTCTCCAAAACCTGATGTCGGGGGTTCAAGTCCTCCAGGGCGCGTCCAAAACCCGGATTCTTACCGAATCCGGGTTTTTTATTTTTTTACTCGTTCTATTGCGGCTATAATAGAAAAAGATAAAACCGCCTCCAGACATTTGTCTTGAGGTGGTTTTAATTTCGGGATGCCGAGCTTCAGCTTCTTTGATGGAAGTTATTTTTTGATTTTTGACTTTCCAATCGGAGAGTCAGGCTGACTTAGCTAGAATTAACGCCTGAAAACACTAAATCGAGTTTGATTAATTTCAGCGGGGTTTAGGTAAGTTTTTCAAAGCAGTATTTAATGTCCGAATAGTCTTGCCTGGGAAAATCAATTTTGGTTATAATGTTTTTTTTGGGTGATAGGCAAGCGATCTATTTTTACACGGATAGAGAAGCTGTAGGTTCTGCCTGCATACTTGAGCAGTCACAGAGTTAAAGCAGAAAAGGGGGATTAGGGAGCGTGGCTAAAAAAGATGAAGCAGAAGTTGAACAAACAACAGCTGGATTTAGTCTTGTAAAATTCGTGCAGGGAACGAAAGAAGAGCTAGATAAGGTTGTCTGGCCAAGCAGACAGCAGCTTATCAGCGAATCGGCAGCTGTAATCTTGATGGTAGTCCTCTCTGCACTTCTAATCTATTTAGTAGATAACTTTTTTAGTTGGGTATCAACCAAGGTGTTCGGATGAGTTTTGCAACAGACGAACAACGTGATTGGAATCAGCAGGAAGTATCGCCAGATTCAGCAAAACTCTCGGCAGAAGAAGCGCAAGCACGCTCCCGTTGGTATGCAGTTCAGGTTGCTTCCGGCTGTGAAAAGCGCGTGAAGACAAATTTAGAGCAGCGCATTCAAACTTTGGATGTAGCCGATCGAATTATCCAAGTCGAGATACCGCAGACCCCAGCGGTGAAAATCCGCAAGGATGGTTCTCGACAACACAGCGAAGAAAAAGTTTTCCCTGGCTACGTACTCGTCCAAATGGTCATGGACGATGAAAGCTGGCAGGTTGTCAAAAACACCCCAAATGTGATTAATTTTGTAGGGGCTGAACAAAAGCGTCGCTATGGACGGGGCAGAGGACACGTTAAACCGATGCCGTTGAGTAATGCGGAAGTTGAAAGAATCTTCAAGCAGACTCGCGAGCAAGAGCCTGTCGTGAAAATCGATATGGCGGTGGGAGACAGAATTATGGTTCTTTCTGGTCCATTCAAGGATTTTGAAGGAGAGGTAATTGAAGTAAGTCCAGAGCGCAGCAAGCTCAAGGCTTTACTCTCTATCTTCGGACGCGATACACCCGTGGAATTGGAGTTCAACCAAGTTCAAAAACAATAGTTCAAGAAATCGATGGCTAAAAAAGTAGTGGCAATGATTAAGTTGGCTCTCAATGCAGGGAAAGCCAACCCAGCGCCTCCTGTCGGCCCAGCATTGGGTCAACATGGGGTGAATATCATGGCGTTTTGTAAAGAGTATAACGCCAGAACAGCGGATCAAGCGGGAATGGTGATTCCGGTAGAAATTTCCGTCTATGAGGATCGCAGTTTCACGTTTGTGCTGAAAACTCCTCCGGCTTCGGTACTGATTACCAAAGCAGCTGGTGTGGAAAGGGGTTCTAACGAGCCAAACCGTAAGAAAGTTGGTTCGATTACCAGAGCGCAGTTGCGAGAAATCGCTCAAACGAAAATGCCTGACCTGAATGCGAATGACATTGAGGCAGCAATGAAGATTGTGGAAGGTACGGCTCGTAACATGGGTGTTACGGTGACGGATTAGGGCAGTAATTAGAGCCAAGTCTGTTAGAGTACCCAATAGTTAAAACCGAAGAACTAAAATTTTTGTAAACATTAGAGGGGGAGAAGTGAGTAGCTTCGTCAAGAACCCCAGGAGAAGTAAAAAGTGAAGAAAGAATCGCGCAGGATGCAAGAACTGCGGAAAAAAGTAGAAGAGCGGCCTTACCAGCCGTTAGAAGCTTTAAATTTGTTAAAGGAAACTGCTACCGCGAAGTTTCCCGAATCGGCAGAAGCGCATATCCGTTTGGGGATCGACCCGAAGTACGCGGATCAACAGTTGCGGACGACGGTGGTGTTGCCGAAGGGAACTGGTCAAACGGTGCGAGTGGCGGTGATCGCTCGCGGGGAAAAAGTAACCGAAGCCAGTAATGCCGGTGCAGATGTAGTAGGTTCGGAAGAATTAATTGACGAAATCCAAAAAGGTAGAATGGATTTCGATAAGTTGATCGCTACTCCGGATGTGATGCCTCTGGTGGCAAAGCTGGGTAAATTGCTCGGCCCACGGGGGTTGATGCCGTCGCCAAAAGGTGGTACTGTAACTTCCGATCTAGCAGGTGCGATCGCGGAGTTCAAAGCTGGTAAACTAGAATTTCGGGCCGATCGTACCGGGATCGTTCACATCCTGTTTGGTAAGGCATCCTTCTCAACGGAAGATTTGCTGGTAAACCTGAAGGCTTTGCAAGAAACGATCGATCGCAACCGTCCTTCGGGAGCAAAAGGCCGTTACTGGCGTAGCGTATACGTATCTGCCACGATGGGGCCATCGATTGAAGTCGATGTTAACGCTCTCCGTGATTTAAAAATGACGGAAGCGGCGTAAGAGAGTTTAGATTGGAGATTTTGGACTAAAAAATCGAAAATCGAAAATCGAACAACTGAATAGGTAAAGCCAAAGACAGCAGGAGCCAATGGCTTAATTTCCTGCCGAGGTTGACACCAAAATTTCTATTCTTTGCCAGTTACCCATTTGGGTGAAAAAGGCTGGCGATTCGAGAATGAGATTTGTCACCCCGGCACTAGAAGCTGGGGTTTTTAATTTGGTTTTGTCTATTCCCTAATCCCCATCCCCAAATTAAGGAGGTGAAACAAGAATGGGTAGAACGAAAGAAAACAAGCAAGAGATTATTACTGAGCTTAAGCAAAGTTTGAGTGAGTCTCAGTTAGCGGTGGTAATCGATTACAAAGGTTTATCGGTAGCCGAGATCACCGACTTGCGGCGTCGTTTGCGTCCGACTGGCACGGTTTGTAAGGTAACCAAAAATACCTTTATGGGTATTGCCATTCAAGAGGATGAGAAATGGCAAGCAATGGAGGAGTTCCTGAAGGGTTCTTCCGCTTTCTTGCTGGTCAAAGAGGACATTGGTGGAGCGCTGAAAGCTTACCAAGATTTCCAAAAAGCTACCAAGAAGAGCGAACTTCGCGGTGGCGTGATGGAAGGTCGCGCTTTGAATCAGGATGCGATTAAGGCGATCGCAGACCTGCCATCCAAGGAACAATTGATGGCCCAAATTGCTGGCGCTCTCAATTCCGTTACTGCCAAAATCGCGATCGCGATCAACGAAGTTCCCGCTTCTTTGGCGCGTGGCTTACAAGCTGTTGCTGACAAGGACAAGGAATCAGCTGCTCCTGAAAGCGAAGCTGCTTAATTTGTCATTTGTCATTTGTTATTAGTCATTTGTCATTTCCTATTAACTAATGACCAATAACCAATGACTAACAACCAATTTACTAGAAAATTCTTAGGAGTTTATCAATGTCTGCTACAACCGATCAAATTCTCGATCAATTGAAAACTTTGACTTTGCTGGAAGCTGCTGAATTAGTTAAGCAAATTGAAGAAGCTTTTGGCGTAAGCGCTGCTGCTCCTGCTGGTGGCATGATGATGATGGCGGCTCCTGGTGCTGCTGCTGCTGCTGAGCCAGTAGAAGAACAAACCGAATTCAGCGTAATTCTGGAAGAAGTACCTGCTGATAAGAAGATTGGCGTTCTGAAGGTAGTACGTAGCATCACTGGTTTAGGTCTGAAGGAAGCTAAAGATTTAGTAGAATCTACTCCTAAGCCTATTAAGGAAGCTGTCAAGAAAGAAGAAGCTGACGATATCAAGAAGCAAATTGAAGAAGCTGGCGGTAAGGTTTCTGTTAAGTAATTGCTGGTATCTTTATTTTGCTTTTGAATTTAATGAGTCCCAATGGGACTCATTTTTTTTAGTTAGTAGTGTACATATTTTAGATCTTGAGGCTTTTTGTCAAAGTCCAAAATCTTGGATTTTTTTTACCACAGATGTCCACAGATGAACACAGATGAACACAGATGTAGGAGTAGCCTCAATACTGCTCGGGTTTTGCATAAAATTTGAGTTTTCGTAGGTTGGGTTGACGCCAGGAAACCCAACCTAAAATTCCAAAACCCCAGCAGTATTGGGAGTAGCCTAATGAGTGAGGTTTATCAACTTTGGCAATAAGTTGATTCTAATAATGGATAATCTGTATAACCTTTTTCTAATTCTGTTTCGTTGATAGGACAAAATGTGGTGGGATCGGGAGTGTTTAAAGGCGCGTTTTTTGCCAAACGCTCTGGTAAATCGGGATTAGCAATGAATAATCTAGCGAAGGAAACTAAATCTGCATCACCAGTTGCTAAAATAGCGTTTCCTTTTGCTTTGTCATAACCGCCATTAGTAATGATTTTTCCTTGATAAATCGGTCGAAAAGTTGGTGCTACTGGATTGATTACATTGCCATTTGCTAAATCGGTATCTTTCGGTTCTGCTAATTGGATATAAGCTAAGTTAAAAGAATTAAGCGCGTTGATGGCATAGGAAAAAGTTGCTAGGGGGTTTGAGTCGAATATGCCATAAAATGTGTTGCTAGGAGTGAGTTTGATGCCAACGCGATCGCAACCCCAAACGCTCACTACTGCTTCGACAACTTCTAGTAAAAAGCGGGTGCGGTTTTCCAGCGAACCACCATATTTATCAGTACGTTGATTTGCACCATCTTGGAGGAATTGATCGATTAAAAAGCCGAATCCTCCGTGTATTTCCACTCCATCAAATCCGGCTATCATTGCATTGCTGGCGGCGATGCGGAACTGTTCTACTATTTCTGGTATTTCGTGAGTTTCTAAGGCGCGGGGTGTTCCTATTGGTATTCTCCCGATGGGAGTGTCGAGAGTTCCTCTAGGTGCGATCGCGCTTGGTGCGATTGGTATTTCACCATTCAATAATGAAGGATGACTAATTCTCCCACTGTGCCAAATTTGTAGAAAAATTCGTCCTCTTTTGGCATGAACGGCATCTGTAACTAACTTCCATCCCTCAATTTGTTCTTGGCAGTAAATACCAGGACAATTCATATAGTAATTACTGAGGGGAGAAACCATCGTACACTCAGTAATTATCAGTCCTGCTGATGCTCTTTGAGCATAGTAAGTTGCCATTAATTGATTGGGAATGCTGCCAATTGCTCTCAAACGAGTCATGGGAGCCATGATGATTCGGTTTGGTAACTCGTAACAACCAAGTTGTATTGGGGAAAAGAGATTAACTTGAGAATTCATGATTTTGATAAAAATATAAAATTCAGAAATTGTAGATTGGGTTTTAGGCGTAGCCTGTGGGTAGCACATACGATAACGAAACCCAACACAAAACTCAAAACAGTATTTGTTGGGTTTCGTTCCTCAACCCAACCTACCAATACCAAATTTTAATAGGATTTTACTAAATTATTTTATGTTATAATTATTACTATTATTATTTAATGTAAATCCGCGTCCCAAATACCGATGTAAATGCGGTCTTTATTGTTTCGTTCAATCATTCCTTTCAAGGAACCAACTGCAAATCTGTATCGGTTAGATTGGCGTTGATAAACTTTTTCAAATTGGAGTTTGATTTCTCGCGAAGCTGTACCGCCTAACATTTGATTGATCGTTTTAAATATTTCTTCTGAGTCTACCGAAGGAGCAAATGATGCTTCGGTTTGGCGTAAAATACCCGTTTCGCGATCGAATAAATAGCCTAAGCTAACTTCTCCGGGTATGAAATCCTCATACAGTACGGCGCGAGTATCTTTCCATACACCTTTGGTGACTTTGGTGGGATTACCCAAGGCGTCGCGGATATCATTTTCTGGTGTACCAACGGGAAACCCCGGTACGGATTGGCGATTGGGAAGTCTGGGAGAAGGCGCTTGTTGGGTTTCTCTTGGTATTGGTTGTGGGGATGTAGTTTGAGGTTCGGTGGTGGAAGGGATAGACGCAGCAGGAGGGGTAGAAACAGCAGGAGGGACAGAAGCAGCAGGAGTGTTAGGGGAAGTGGTGGTTGGGTTTTCTGCTGAGGGTTTTGGGGATTGCTGATGCTGATAAGCTAGTGCGAAACCAACGATCAGAGATGCGCCAATGATACCACCTGCGATCGCAGCGGCTTTTTTCCAGTCGCGGGGATTGTGGGAAGGGACTTGTACTGCTTGGGTAGATGAGCCTCCGGGAGATACCGCAACGGTTGCTTGTTGGGAGAGGGGAACGGCGGAATGGGGTGTGGGAGAGGTTTGTAAGGCGTCTAGCATTTGTCTGGCGGTGGAAAAGCGATCGCGTGGATGCGATCGAATGGCCCGATCTAACACTGCTACTAAATTATGATTAATATTTTGGGCATATTGATGCCAAATTAATTCACCTGTTTGGGAATCTACCTGTAATTCTTGAGGCAATTTTCCGGTAAGTAAATAGATAGCCGTTAGCCCTAAACTATACAAATCACTAGAATAAATTGGTTTACCAGTTGCTTGTTCCGACGGCATAAAACCAGGCGTACCAATTATCATTGATTGGTTAAGATTTCCCGGTGTATTTACCACAGTAGTCATGGTTTCTTTGACTGCGCCGAAGTCAATTAAAACTGGTTTGTTATCTCGCTGGCGGATAATTATATTGTCAGGTTTAATATCTCGATGAATGATGTTTTGGTTGTGGATATAATCAAGAACAGGTAAAATATTTACTAAAATATCTCGGACGGTAATATCGTTTAATCTTACTTCTCTTTGGAGTTTTTCTGTTAAAGTTTGACCTTCAATCCATTCTTGAATTAAATAAAATTGTCCGGCTTCTTCAAAATAAGCATATAAATCGGGAATTTGGTGATGGGAATTGCCTAATTTTTCTAAGATAGCGGCTTCTCGCCCAAAACGCTGTTGAATTAGCTGGAAAGTTGGCGGATTATTACTAATTGGTTTGAGTTGCTTGATTAAACAACGACGACGAGAAGGTAGGTGAATGTCTTCTGCTAAAAAGGTTTGGCCAAATCCGCCATTTGCGATCGATTGTATTGGTTGGTAGCGATTATTTAAAAGTTTGAGGGACATGATGGGGTTTTGATTTAGGCTATTTTTATTGAGAATCGCAGATAAAGTTAGGTATGCAATACCTGTAAATAATGTAGAGACGTTTCATGGAACGTCTCTACATTATTTTTTGGCAATATCTAATTTAGCGCTCCATAATTATCTTCACTTCAAATCGAGCAAACCGCTATCTTTCAATTTGGGATTAAAGCGAATTTCTTCTTGGCAACCGCGAGATTTTAAGGCTGCTAAAACTTCTGTTTCTACACGACGGGCGACATTTTTGAGAATTTTTGATTGAGCTAGTTCTTCTCCCCAAGCTTGTTCGTAATTTGCCTTTTCTTCATCCGTCATTAGTGGTTTGACATCAATGGATTCTGTCCATTTAACTTTCTCAGCACCATTCCCAGATGGAGTAGTGCCATTTTCGGCAATCCAAGCATTCATAGTATTTTCTAAGATTGTCCGATTAGGTTTATCAATTGTTTGCACTTTCAGCCAGTAGCAATTTTGGGGCTGACGAGCTAGGTGCTGCTTGAGGCTGAGATAAACGTCGCGAGAATAGCCGACAAATTGCAGATTTTTGGATTGGTCGAAAATAGCATATACGCCGATTTTCCCTGGAAAATTTTCTGGTAATTTGCCAGCTTCATCTAAATATGGGATATCTTCTAAACTGGCGAGAGATGTAATATCTGTTTGAGTTGTCATTGGTTTAATTGAGATATTTTATGATGCGATTTTGCGATAAATAGCACAGAGGCGACTGGGTTTAAAAATCTTGGCTTTGAACATGAAATTAGGGGGAACGTTAATAATACCGTGATCCGGTGATTCGTAATATGGCTCGAATTCCCTTGGCATTCCTTTGGGGGTGGCGATACTGTAAGGTACTGGTTGAAATAGTAGTTCGGTAAATTCAACTTGTTGGCATTTTACTTGTTCGGCAACTTGCTGGAGAAAGGCGTCATTTTTTAGTAAAGCAAATAGAGTTTCTTTCGCTTCTGGCTCAAGGGTGAAACTGCTATCAAAATTTTCGATGATTTTGAGAGACATTTGCGTTATATCTCCTTTAGGGAGTAGTGACTAGAGAAAAGGTGGAAATTGCTATTTTACTAGATTAGAGGATTGTGTGACTGATGTTAGCTAAATGTTTTTCAAAATTCTTCTGGGTCAATTCCTTTTTTTCGCAATTTGTCTATCAAAGCTTGATAGCGTTGTTGTTCTTGTTCGCGGAGATTTCTTTCTTGTTCGAGTTGGGCTATTGCATTTTCTGCCCTTTCTCTCTCCCGTTCTGCCCTTTGCTTTTCCTCTTCTCTAAGTCTATCCAATTCAACCGGAGTGAGAAACTTTTGTCCATCCGGACGATAAATTTCTAGAGTATCTTCTTTTAGTTCAAATCGAATGCCTAAACGAGGACTTACCCAACCGTTCATTTGTTCAATTGGTGCTAGTAAATCGTCAGAACGGATAAAGCCAGTTAATTCTATATCATCAGGATCGTAAATATAAAATTCTTCCACTCTATAGTGTTGATAAAATATCGCTTTTTGCAACATTTTTCCAGTGCGATTACCTGGGGAGAGAATTTCAAAAACGACTTGCGGGGGAATATTATTTTCTGACCATTGTCTGTAGGAACCTCGATCGCCTTTTGGTCTACTAAAGACTACCATTGCATCGGGTGCTTGGCGAATGGTATTATTTCCTTGAACGGGATACCAAAGGAGATCTCCAGCGACAAAGACATCATCATTGTTGGCAAACAAAATTTCGAGATTTTCTTTGATAATAACAATCCAGCGAAATTGTTTAGTATTATCTGACATTGGTTGTCCGTCGCTGTCTGGGTAAACGATTTCTGGGGTAGTTTCGGCGGGAATTTGTTGTACCATAGCCGTTTAATTGGTTGGAATGGCTGATTTTAATATCTATATATTTTATCATTTATGGTATTATAGTATATATTACTATTAAATAGCAGTTAATTATGCTGCTTACTGCCATGCAAAATACTCTATATAATATCCTATTTACCCAACGGGCAAAAGTTGCTTTAGATACACTATCTTCTGAAGAGAAAGATAATGTATTGCAGGCTATACATCGCCTCGAAACTTTTGGTATAGAAGCAGAATTGAAAGAACATAATAATCTTAAAAGTTTTCACCCAGATAAATCAGATGAACACCTTTATTTATTAAGGGTGAATTCTACTTTTAGAGTTATCTTTAAATGGATAGTTCCCGATCGGATTGAAATTATAGATATAGTGATGCAGGACAGGTTAGAATTATTTGCTACTCATCAAAACTAAATATTTATAGACAATGAAAAGTTTTCTTCAGCTAGATTTCAATCCCAGTATTTGTCGCGCTGAACTGGCAGAATTAAAGCAATTACTAGGAAGTAAGCGAGGTTTATCTGAACGGGATGACATCCTACCTTTTTTTAGAAAACGCCATCATTTATCTGCGTTTGTGGGTTCTTACCATCCTAAGATTAATAGATTCGATCGCATAGCCTTTGAATACGATTTATTTGGAGATTTTAGTGCTGATTTAGTAGTGGGAGATTCGATCAAAAAGTCATTTTGCTTTGTAGAGTTTGAAGAGGCAGCATCTAATAGTATTTTTATATCTAAAGCAGGAAAAAGCTCACCTGAATGGTCGCCGAGGTTTGAAAAGGGATTTAGTCAGATTGTAGATTGGTTTTGGAAATTGGACGATTTGCAAAAAACCGAGGATTTTGAGAATAGATTTAATAGCAGATCGATTGATTATATGGCATTACTGATTATTGGGAGAAATGAGGATTTACAACCTAGAGAAAGGAAGAGGTTAGCATGGCGGCAGCAAAACCTGTTAGTGAGTTCTAAACATATATATTGTCTAACTTTTGATGAGTTATATGATGATTTGTCATTTTGTCTCGATAAGTATCTGCTTGCGCCAAGGGTAGATGAATGAAAATGTGATAGTACGAGAGCGATCGCATTTAGTAATTATTAAAAAAACTGAGAAAATGATAATGGATAAAATTATGTCAAAACCAGTCAAAATAATCAAAAAAATCCTATGACTCAAGCCCAACCAGAAGCCAAAATATATAACTTTGATGAATTTATCAGTTGGTATCCTGAAAACTCAGAAGTCCGGTACGAACTGCATGACGGAGTAATTATCGAAATGCCCAAGCCAAAGGGAAAACATTCAAATCTAACAGGTTCCCTGATCGAGCAACTATTAATAGTTATTAGGCAAATGGGTAAAGGTGGTATTTGGACTATTCCTAGAGAATCGATTGTCAAACCGAAACGGGAACAATCTGGTTATGAGCCGGATATTATCGTTTTGAATCAAGAAGTTTTGGGAGAGTAACCGCGATGGGAAAGCGAATCGATTATCCAAAATCCTGATTCAGTTAAATTACTTGTTGAAGTTGTTTCTACTACACCCCAGATCCCCGACTTCTCAAAGAAGTCGGGGATCTTTGTACCTCATGCGGCTGCAAACCGCTGCATTACAATAAACTGCGAGATTATGAGGAAATGGGAATTGAGGAATATTGGATTGTTGATTGTGCAGGATTGGGGCTGAAAAAGTTCATTGGCGATCCCAAGCAACCTACGTTTTTTGTTTGTAATTTGGAGGATGGGGAATATCAGATGAATCGATTTACGGAAAATACTGCTATTATTTCTCCGACTTTTCCACAGTTTAATTTATCGCCTCAGCAGATTTTTGCGATCGCTCTGTAGGAAAGGTTTAATATGTAATATCGCTATGACTGAATACCTTAGATAATTACCGAAGTTTCGAGTGTCGCTGGTGAAGAAAAATTATTCGTTGACGAGGTTCAAAGACTCACCGGAGAGGTTTTTTTTCTCGTTGGCGAAGTTCCAAGACTCGCGAGAGACGAGTTGCTTCTCATTGGCGAGATTGAAAGACTCATCGATGAGGTTTTATTTCTCGTTGGTGAGTTTCAAAGACTCGCGGGAGAGGTTTTGTTTCTCGTTGATGAGTTTCAAAGACTCGTTGATGAGGTCTTATTTCTCGTTGACGAGTTTCAAAGACTCATTGATGAGATTCTGAGGTTGGTGGTTGAGAGAAAACTTATTGAACTGGAGCCTTTTTGCTCCAAACATATTTTTGGCAGACTTCGCAGGCGGCTTTTGCTTCTTCAGTTTGAGGATTTTTGAAGATGGTTTGGTCACGGAGATAGTTACAGCAGACTTGCAGCCACTCCCACCAGCCACCGCCTTGCCAAAAGTATATTGTCCTGTCATAACTGCCACTAACAATCATTTGCCCATCGGGGCTAAAGGCAACACAATTTACAGAATTTTCATGCCCCTGGAATGGTTGGCCAATTAGGTTTCCTTGCAGATCCCATAACCGTACCATGCCATCATAACTACCACTCACAATCATCTCTCCATTAGGGCTAAAGGCAATTGAATAGACAGAATTTTCACGCCCTTGAAAGATTTGGCCAATCGACTTACCTTCTAAATCCCAATTCCCATTTTCCTGAAAGGGTTGACTAATGGGGTTACCTTGGAGATCCCACAACCGCACTGTACTGTCATAACTACCACTGACAATAATTTCTTCATCAGGGCTAAAGATAACTGAATAAACAGGACCTTGATGCCCCTGGAATGGTTGACCGATGGGGTTACCTTGGAGATCCCATAACCGTACTGTGCTATCACTACTGCCACTGACCACCATTTGCCCATCTGGGCTAAAGGCAACACAATTTATAGAATTTTCATGCCCCTGGAATGGTTGACCGATGGGGTTACCTTGGAGATCCCATAACCGTACTGTGCTATTACTACTGCCACTGACCACCATTTGCCCATCTGGGCTAAAGGCAACTGAATAGACAAAATAAGAGCATAAATTAGAGTAAAGATCTTGAAGTGCTTGGAAGGGCTGACCAATTAAGTTACCTTGGAGATCCCACAACCGCAATGTTCTATCAGAACTACAACTGGCAATCATCTGCCCGTTAGGACTGAAAGTGACACCATTGACAGAATGCTCATGCCCTTGGAATGGTTGACCAATTGGGTTTCCTTGGAGATCCCACAACCGCACCGTAGTATCAGCACTAGCACTGGCAATCAGTTGACCATCGGGACTAAAGGCAACACAATTAACAGAATTTTCATGTCCCCAAAATGATGGCATTATGGCTTTTAGTCGTAATAAACCTAGTGAAGCCATCACTCTATGCAAACTGGACTGAGTTATGTTGAGAATCTCCTTCGGAGATTTTTCTAAATTTTCACCTACTAATTGAATTGCCAAAATTAAACCTTCTAGCGGTTGGGAAAGCAGTAATTTCTCAATTTCTTTAGCTTTGTTTTGAAAACCAACTTCAAAGAGTATTTTTGACCGAGGTCTATCAAGTTCATCACTACGCTGGTAAAACGCCCTAGCCTCAGCATATAAATATAGTTGTAGTTCTTGCCATTTTATCCGCACTTGCTCCAGTAATCCACCCATCATTAAATTATCATCAATTGACTGTTTTTTCCATTCTCGGTAAGCATCTTCTATTCGATCGCTCAATCTTCGCAGTTCCCAACTTTCCCTTCGCCATTCAACAAACCTTTGCCAACCTTCAATCAAAGCTTCATGGGCTAAATCAACCCCTTCTTCTCCACCAACTAACAACCGTCCGCGAATCAACTGATCCAAAACATCATTAATAACTTGCCCATTCGCTAAATTATCCTTAGCAATACCCAACAATTTAGCTTTCGGTTGCCTTTGCCTAGTATCCTTTTCCCCCTCACCCGTTCGCACCAACCTTAAAAATATCCGCTTTATCCATTCCTGTTCTTCCGCCGTTCTCTCCCACTGCGGCAAATCTTTCTGAAAATCCTTATAACTATAAACCTTTTCCGCGTGACGGTTCAGCGCCCCAGTTACTCCCCCCAGCACTTGATACTGTTCTAAACTTAGCTGATGCTTTTGGTTATCGCGTTTTTCCCAAAGTTCCGTCAGCGCAAACTGCAACAAAGGTAAACAATCTTTCTCCTTCCCCACCTCATCCAAAATTGCTCCCAGCAAACCAGTTTCCAGATGATAACCTTGAAGATTAGCAGGTTTTGCGATTGCCTCTTCTAATTCTGCCCCCAACAAAGGCGGCATATACACCGCTTGATTTTGAATCAACTTAGTCAGCGACTCATAACTCAAACAATATTCCAGAAAATCCGCCCGCATTGTCGTCACAATGGCCAACCGCGAGTCGGGAATTTCTGCTACTTTGGTCAGCAAATCAATAAATCGCCGTGTCTGTTCATCTTTAGCCGAAGAACGAAGGGTAAATACCTCTTCAAATTGATCCACCACTAACAACAACCGCTTAGAACCGGGTAATCTTTCAATTACCGCAGGTAAACCAGCCGTTTCCATGAGAGAATAGATTTCTGGCAATTGCGATCGATCAAACCAACCGTTAAAAGCCCGCTTCAATTCCGCTATCGGTTCCACCCCAGGCAAAATCGGTTCTGCTAACAATTCCCAGCCATTTTCCTTTAATTTAGGAATCAAACCTGCCCGAACTACCGAAGATTTGCCACTCCCCGACGCGCCAATTATCGGCACAAAATTCGCTTGTCCCAGCTTTTGCCATAGCAACTGGATGACTTTCTCCCGTCCAAAAAAGAAATCCTTCTCTTTTTCCCCAAAATACCTCAATCCTTGATAGGGACAATCTTCCTTAACTACTTTTACCTTCTGTTTCGGCGGATATTGGACTAAAGTAATCGAACGTCCCCACCCCATGCGAATCGGTTCTTGACCGCTACCCTTCAGTTCTGATGTAATAAAATCGAATAAGCGATCGCCACTAACTCGCCCATCCTCATCAGCATTCTCATCCCCCAGTCCCTTCAGAACTGCCCCCGTAAAAACCCCGTGTTCCTTAGCTTCCAGCGCCTTTTCAAATCCACGACAGGCAGTAATCAAATAGTAATCAGTCTTTTTGCCAAAAGCTGTCAAGCTATCATCCAGCAGTTTTCGTTCTAGCGCATATCCAGCATGACAGCAATCCAGCAACATCACCAAATTGCTAACTTCCGACTTACCAATCAAAACATTCAAATCATCCAACAAAATCCCATTGCGTCCGTCGCTGCTACAATCAGAAGTTGCCAAAAATCCTTTCTTCTCATCCGTCCAACTGGCAACCTCCAAACCATGTCCGGCAAAATAAATTAGCGCCTCTTGGTGTTTCGCCTTTTCCAGCAAAAACATTTTCAGCGCCTCACCCAAATCTTTCGCCGTCAGTTTCTTATCCAGCGCCACTTCCCAACGGTTTTCATCCTTTATCCACCGTCTCGGTAAGCGTTCCACATCCTGAAAATTACCCTGTTTTTCCAGAATTTGGGCAATTGCCTCCGCATCAATCACAGCTTTGGGTAAATTTGGGCTAATCTTCTCATAATTAGCAATCCCAATTACCAGCGCATATCGAACCATACAACCTTATCTGGCATACGGACGTTTTAGAGTATCCTTACCAACATAGCAGTCAGCAAATAACCAAAGTTACTCATGTCAGAAGTAGAACGCCTACTCGTCAAAGAAGAAGACGGTACGGAGTACGAACTTTTCATCCAACCGTCAGACACAGAATACGATGTCCCAGAACTCGAAGATGATGAACCTATAACTCGCGGTGTTGGACTACCTGTGGTAGACATCCAGCAAGTTCACAAACAAATTCGCAGTTATACCAAATTTGTGCTAGGCGCTTTCAAGAATTTTACGGATGCGGAAGTAGAAGAAGTCACGATTAAATTTGGTATTAAGCTGGGTGGAAAAACAGGTATTCCCTTTTTAACTGAAGGTTCCGCAGAAAGCAATTTTGAAATTGAAGTTAAGTGTAAGTTGCCACCAAGCCAACCCACGAATACCTCTACTCCCTAAGATAGATGCGAAAAAAATTTGTATCTTGACGGCAGTACGAAAGGCAGCAGTCAATCTCTTGTTTAACAAACTTGACGGTCTTGCCAGGAGTGATATCTTAAGTGTGGGATAGGGGAACTTTACGAGTCAGCCGAGACTCTACAACACCCGGACTTTTAGAATTGCCTATCTAAAAAAGGTGTTGTAAAAGTTACATTAACTAGCCAACCTGTTATGGTTAGTGGTGTGAAATGCGATCGATTGCTTCGCCTTCAACTTAAAAAGTTAATCCCTATGGTTGTGCTTGATTAAATTTATGAGTTATCAGAGTCAAACAGAATTAATTATCGAAGCCGGTCGCACTGAAAAGCAATATTGGAAAGACTTATGGCGCTATCGGGAGTTGTTTTACTTCCTGGCGTGGCGAGATATTCTGGTACGCTATAAACAAACTGCGATCGGTATTGCTTGGGCATTAATTCGACCATTTTTAACAATGGTGGTTTTTACGGTAGTGTTTGGCAATTTAGCTAAGTTACCCTCAGAAGGCGTCCCTTATCCAATTCTGGTTTTCTCCGCTATGCTACCCTGGCAATTCTTTGCCAATGCCCTTTCCGAATGTAGCAACAGTTTGATTGGTAACGCCAATCTAATTTCTAAAGTTTACTTTCCTCGCTTAATCGTACCCGCCAGCGCCGTCATAGTAAGCTTTGTAGATTTCATGATTTCCGGTATCATCCTACTGGGCTTGATGGCTTGGTATAATTTTGTACCAGATTGGCGGATATTAACGTTACCATTATTTATTGCGATCGCATTTGCTGCCGCAATGGGAGGTGGTTTATGGTTATCCTCCCTCAATGTGAAATATCGTGACTTCCGATATATAGTGCCGTTTATTGTCCAATTTGGCTTGTACGTTTCCCCAGTAGGTTTTAGCAGTACTATCGTGCCAGAAAAATGGCGATTAATTTACTCTTTAAACCCAATGGTGGGAGTAATTGACGGCTTTCGTTGGGCAATTTTAGGTAGTAACTCAAGTATTTATTGGCCGGGATTTAGTTTATCTTTGTTGTTAGTGGGATTTTTGTTCCTAAGTGGTATTTGGTATTTTCGCAAGACAGAAAGAACGTTTGCTGATGTAATTTAAATAGGAGTAAAGATAAAGATAAATAAGTATATCGAATAATTTCTTAGCTCGAATCCTAGCAATATAAATCATTAAAATATACTGGATAATAATTGTTTAAACTAACTATAATCAATAAAATTTGGCATAAAGTTAATAGAGGAAATACTACCAAAAAAAGGACAAAATGAAAGTTGCTATTTTGGCAGGTGGCTTTGGAACTCGTCTTCAAGAAGAAACCACAATTAAACCAAAACCGTTGGTCGAAATTGGTGGACGGCCAATTCTTTGGCATATAATGAAAATTTATGCGGCTAGCGGTTTTACTGAATTTACGATTGGTTTGGGTTATAAAGGCGAACAAATCAAAGATTATTTTATTAATTATTGCTACCGTGCTAGCAGTTTAACAGTTCAGTTAAACACTGGTGAAGTCACAGTTCGCAACCAAAATTCTGAAGACTGGACTGTTCACTTACTAGATACAGGATTATCCACTCAAACAGGAGGAAGAGTTAAAAGAATTGCTGAATTCATCGGCAATGAAACCTTCATGCTCACATACGGCGATGGAGTAGCTAATGTAGACATCAAAAGATTGCTAGAATTCCATCGCAGTCATGGATGTTTAGCAACGGTAACGGCGGTACGTCCACCTGCTCGCTTTGGTGGTATTAGTTTTAATGGAAACTTAGTAGCCCATTTTGAAGAAAAACCCCAAATTGGTGAAGGCTGGATTAATGGGGGCTTTTTTGTGCTTGAACCACAAGTTGCTAAATATATTAAAGGAGATGATACGCTTTTTGAAAAAGAGCCTTTGGAAGAACTAGCAAAAGATGGACAATTAGTAGCTTATCGCCATAATGATTTCTGGCAGTGTATGGATACCCTGCGGGACGTTCGGTTACTAGAAAGCTTGTGGCAGGAAGAAAAAGCACCTTGGAAAGTATGGAAAGATTAGATACTTATTTTTGGCAAGGTAAGCGCGTTTTTATAACTGGCGCGACGGGAATAGTCGGTTCCTGGTTAGTAAAAGAACTATTAACAAAAGGTGCTGATGTCATAGCTTTAATTCACGATGGCGACCCCCAATCAGAACTTTACCGCAGCGGCGATATCGATCGAATTTCCGCAATCAGGGGTAGTCTGGAAGATTTCAGTACCTTGGAACGAGCAATTAACAAACACGAAATCGATACAGTTTTTCATTTAGGAGCCCAAACAATTGTAGGCGCTGCTAATCGCAGTCCTTTACCTACTTTTGAAGCGAATATTCGTGGCACTTATAATCTGCTAGAAGCTTGCCGCATTCACAGCAATTTAGTCAAACGGGTAGTAATTGCTTCCAGCGATAAAGCTTACGGCGATAGCGAAGTACTGCCATATAAAGAGGATATGCCTTTGTTAGGAAGACATCCTTACGATGTTTCCAAATCTTGTACCGACTTAATCTCCCAAACTTATTACCATACTTATGGAATGCCAGTTGCGATCGCTCGCTGTGGGAATATATATGGTGGAGCCGATTTAAACTGGAGTCGAATTGTACCGGGAACCATTCGTTCTTTTCTGCAAGGAGAAGCGCCCATTATCCGCAGTGACGGCACTTATGTCAGAGATTATATCTATGTAAAAGATGTAACCCAAGCATACATCCGCTTGGCAGAATGCTTGACAGATTTCCAAGTCCAAGGTCAAGGATTTAACTTCAGTTTAGAATCACCGATGACAGTTCTGGAGCTAGTAAAAGTTATCCAACAACTAATGAATTGCGAACATATCAAACTGGATATTCGCAATCAAGCTAAAGCAGAGATTCGTTCTCAATATCTGGCGGCTGAAAAAGCACGTAATTTATTACAATGGCAACCTATTTTCAGCTTGGAAAAAGGCTTGCTAGAGACGATCTCATGGTACAAAGATTTTCTCACAATGACGAAATAAATCAATATATACCACCCAAACAATTACTAGCAATTTAACTAACATGATTGATGGCGTTTTGATTCATCCCCTAAAACAAATTTCTGATGAACGTGGCAAAGTAATGCACATGATGCGTTGCGACGATCCACACTTTGAAAAATTTGGAGAAATTTATTTTTCTGTAGTGTATCCTAACGTTATTAAGGGATGGCACCTGCATAAAGAAATGACCCTTAACTATGCTGTAGTATCAGGTACGATCAAACTAGTATTATACGACGATCGCTCAGATTCACCTACTAAAGGAAACTTACAAGAAATTTTCCTCGGCGATTCAAATTACGCCTTAGTAAAAATACCATTTGGAATCTGGAATGGTTTTAAAGGAGTAGGAATCGTACCAGCAATTGTTGCTAATTGCGCTACGATACCCCATCGTCCTGATGAAATTGTTCGCCTAGATCCTTTTGACAATTCTATTCCTTACGATTGGTCATTAAAGCATAGATAAAAGTTAGGAGAACCGATGAAAGTCCTTGTCACGGGCGCTGAAGGAATGCTGGGTAGCGATCTGTGCGATCTATTTCAAATTAGCGACATAGACGTGGTTCCGATGCCACGAGTTTCACTAGATATCCAAGACCTTGCTAAAGTCAAACAGGTAATAACTTCAGAGCGCCCTCATTGTGTCATTCATACCGCAGCAATTACTAACGTTGATGAATGCGAACGAGATCCAAATTTAGCTCATTCGATCAACACGGTTGGCACTTGGAATATTGCTCTTGCTTGTAGAAAAGTAGATTCAATACTTGTCTATATAAGTAGTTGTGGAGTTTTTGACGGAACCAAGGGCGAACCTTACACCGAAATAGATTCGCCAGCACCACGCACTCACTATCACAAAAGTAAATATTTAGGCGAACGTATTGTTGCCGATCTCTGCAAAGATTACTTTATCATTCGACCGGGATGGTTATTTGGTGGCAAGGCATCTCATAGACGTAATTTTGTAGAAGCAAGGCGACGGGAAGCAATTGCTAAACCTAAAATAGTCAGTGCAAAAGATAAATTTGGTTCTCCAACTTACACTGCTGATTTAGCAAAACAAATCCTTAATTTGATCGAATCGGAAGCATTTGGTCTATACCATGTAGCAAATGTAGGATTTGCCTCTCGTTACGAATATGTAAAGAAAATAGTGGAATTACTTGGGGTGAAAACCGAAGTTTTCCCTGTAGGTTCGGATGCTTTTCCTCGTCCGGCTCCCGTACCAGCTTGGGAAGCACTGGATAACTTCTATCTAAAACTAAGAAACCTAAACCAGATGCGCTCTTGGGAATCATCTATAGAAGACTACATCATAAATCGACTTTTACCAGAGGTAGGTTAATGCAGCAAGTAGCTATTCTCGGTGGTGGGTTAGCTGGGTTAGCCGCAGCGCAACGCGCTCTTCAAATTGGTTGTCAAGTTGATTTATATGAAAAAAATTCTTATTTAGGAGGTCATGCGGCTACCCATGAAGTAGATAGATTTATATTTGATGAAGGGCCGCACGTATCATTTACTAAAAATCAACAAATAAAGGATTTGTTTGCGAAAGCAGTTAACGATCAATTCTTGGAGCAAGATGCACTTGTTACTAATTACTGGCAAAATTATTGGGTAAGGCATCCAGCGCAATGCAATTTGTACGGGTTGCCAGTAGAGTTAATAGAGCGTTGTATCGTTGATTTTGTGAAAGCTCAATACGAAGAGCAACCAGAAATCAAAACTTATGCTGATTGGTGCTATCAAGGATTAGGTCGTACTTTTAGCGAAGAGTTCACTTTTCGGTACACTCGCAAGTATTGGACAACTGAAGCCAGCAATATGTCTGTCGATTGGGTTGGCCCTAGAATGTACCCCCCAAAATTAGAAGAAGTGGTGCGAGGTGCTTTAACTTCTCATCAGGAAAATCACCATTATCTGACTCACTTTCGCTATCCCTTAAAGGGTGGTTTTGGCGCTTACGTTCAAGCGGTATCTGTCGTACAAGAAGTACACTTGAATCACGAACTGGTGAGCGTAGATTTGCGAAGAAGAGAGTTAGAGTTTGCGAATGGCAAAAAAGCGAATTTTGAAGTGTTAATTTCATCATTACCATTGCCAGAATTAGTTCGTCGAATTAAAGATGTACCTTCACAAGTAGCGGAAGCATCTGAAAAATTAGTTTGTACTTCTTTGGTACTGGTAAATGTAGGAATTGAAAGAGAAGAAGTTTTTCCGGACGCTCAGTGGATGTATTTTTACGATGAGGATATTATCTTTTCTCGCGGTAATTTTCCCCATCGCCTTTCACCCAATAATGTTCCGCCCGGTTGCGGGAGCATTCAGGTGGAAGTTTATCATACCAAGTATCGTCCCTTACCTTGTGAGGATGTGCTGAATCGATCGATCGAAGATATGATTCGTATTGGTTTGCTGGAGAAGAGCGATCGCATTCTCGTCGCTCAAGAGCAGCGCATTCCCTATGCTAATGTGTTATTCGACCTAAATCGGGCAACGAATTTAGCGATCGTGCAAAGCTATTTGGCAGAGCAAGGCATTGCTTGTTGCGGACGGTACGGCGAATGGGCATACTATTGGACGGATGACAGTATTCTCAGTGGATGGCGAGCAGCCGAAAGAGCAGTTCAAAACTTCGTGCAAGCGTAAATATAAATAAAAGATGAATTTAATTCAATTACCGGATCGAATAGCTCTATCGGAACCGATCGAATTTCCTCAAATAGAACCTATTTCAGAGGGTATTCACAGACCTTTTTGGTCGGTAATGATTCCTACTTATAACCGGACAAAATTACTCGTAGAAGCTTTAGAAAGCGTTCTAGCCCAAGACCTTGGCCCGGATGAAATGCAGATCGAAGTGGTAGATAATTGCTCTCCAGATGTTGATGTGGAAGCTTTGGTGAAAGAAGTAGGTAAAGGGAGAGTGTCTTTTTACCGACGACCTTTTAACGCAGGTCAGGTTGGCAACTGGAACACCTGCATTAACCGCGCTCGCGGTCATTGGATTCATATTTTACACGATGACGATATTGTTCTCCCTGGTTTTTATAGCCGTTTGCGATCGAGCTTAGAAAAAGAGCCATCTGTAGGAGCAGCTTTATGTCGCTACATTTATATGGATGAAGAAGGACATTGGCAATACTTATCAGAACTGGAAATGCGAACACCTGGTATTCTTTCTGACTGGCTAGAGCGTTTGGGACCAGGCGTTATTCAGTGTCCTGCTGTCGTAGTAAAGCGTAGTACCTATGAAAAATTAGGTGGCTTTTCTTTACAATTAGAGTATATGTTTGATATGGAAATGTGGATGCGAATTGCCGTACATTATCCATTCTGGTACGAACCTAAGCCACTAGCTTGTTATCGTTCAT
The DNA here is from genome assembly GCA_036703985.1 of Leptolyngbyaceae cyanobacterium. Classification (GTDB taxonomy): domain Bacteria; phylum Cyanobacteriota; class Cyanobacteriia; order Cyanobacteriales; family Aerosakkonemataceae; genus DATNQN01. The sequence continues at coordinate 208,163 of DATNQN010000057.1, read as the reverse complement.
TAACCTCAATTTCAGGAACCTCAGCTTTATTTAAATCAGATGTACCAGTTACGAGTAGTTATAGGTTATTGGTAATTTTACAGTCTTATATTCCCGAAAAAATAGCCGCAAAACTTATTCAAATTCATACCGAAAAATTAAGAATATTTTCGATAGTTGTTATCCGGCATAACATAAGTCAAGGTAATTTTACCATCAGTCTTAATCAAATAAAAACATTGCTTAAATGCGATCCTTCATTTAGAATAATTAAAGGGATAGTCGGGAGCTTTATATGGGGGGTTAAAAAAAGTTTTACAAACTAAAAACTGTCTAGATAAATTAATTATAAAAAACAGGCTTTTTGCTTTATGTCAGATGTCGTGATTCGCGTAGATAACTTAGGTAAAAAATATATTATCGGTCATCGACAAGAGAGCTACAGATCTTTTCGGGATGCTATTTCTGAAGTTGCCAAATCAGCCACTCAACAATTATTAAAACCCCTATTAAAACGCCAAACTATATCTAGCCCTGCTTATGAAGAATTTTGGGCGTTGAAGGATGTTTCTTTCGATATACACAAAGGCGATCGAGTTGGCATTATCGGTAGGAATGGAGCAGGAAAATCTACCCTATTAAAAATTTTAAGCCGCATTACCGAACCTAGTACAGGTCGTATATCTATTAAAGGGCGAGTAGCTAGTTTATTGGAAGTGGGAACCGGTTTTCATCCAGAGCTTACCGGAAGAGAAAACATCTATCTCAACGGTGCTATTCTGGGAATGAGCAAGGTAGAAATCAAAAATAAATTTGATGAAATTGTAGCGTTTGCGGAAGTAGAAAAATTTTTAGATACCCCAGTAAAGCGGTATTCATCAGGGATGTATGTACGCCTAGCATTTGCCGTGGCAGCACATTTAGAACCAGAGATTCTAATAGTAGATGAAGTATTGGCGGTAGGTGATGCTCAATTCCAAAAAAAATGCTTGGGTAAAATGGAAGAGGTAGGCAAAGAAGGCAGAACAGTTATTTTTGTTAGCCATCAAATGTCTGCCATTGAAAAACTGTGTTCTAGAACTATAGTTTTAGGTTACGGTCAAATAAAGTTTGATGGTCAATCTAAGTTAGGTATTAACTATTATTTAAAAGATTTAGATAACCGATTGAAAAACATAGATATTAGAAATATAGAAAGGTCTGGTTCTGGAAAAGTAATTATCACTAATTTTTATTTAGAAAATAAGGAGGGTGAGCAAATAATAGCGGCGTCTTCTGGAGAAGAAATTGTATTAGTATTTGAATATGAAATAAGTACTAAAGAACCAGCTGAAGACGTCAGTATTGGCTTATCTATACATAGTATTTTGGGAGAAACAATTTCTATTTTATATAGTGATTATGTTGGCCAAACATTTAATTTAACAAGTTATCAAGGTAAGTTAAAATGTAAAATTAAAAACTTTCCTTACTCTACAGGCAGATATCTTGTGGGCGCGAGAATAATAAGTAACGGCGTAGAAGCTGATTGGCCAAAAGATTTTATTGGATTTATTGATGTTGAGGCTGGAGATTTTTATCGTAATGGAAGTATATTTCATAGTGGTATAGGGTTAGTTTTGCTCCAAGGAGAGTGGCAACTAGAAGTAAATGGAGGGATTAAGGAATGAATTTTATATCAATAAAATTGAAGGGTGCTTTAAACCGGATAAAAAATGTTTGGAATGTAGCATTCTACCCTGATAAAATATTTTTATATTATAAGAATAGGTATTCTCATCACAATATTTCTTTTTCTCAAGAAGGAGAAGATATGATTTTATCTAGGTTCTTTTCAGGGAAAAGCAACGGCTTTTATATCGATGTGGGTGCACATCATCCGCAAAAGTTTTCTAATACTTATTATTTTTATTTGCGAGGGTGGAAAGGAATTAATATTGATGCAAAACCAGGAAGTATGGCTATATTTAATCAAATTAGGCCAAATGATATGAACTTGGAAATTGCCGTTTCTAACACTTGTCAAACATTAGTTTATTATGAATTTAATGAACCTGCATTAAATAGCTTTAATGAAGAAATATCTAAACAAAGAGATGCTACGCAGGAATACAAAATAGTTTCACAGTATGAAATAATGACGTATAAATTAAGTGATATTTTAGATAAATACTTAACCGTCTATCAAGAAATTGATTTCATGAACATCGATGTTGAAGGATTAGATTATGAAGTTTTGATATCTAACAATTGGGAAAAGTATAGGCCAAAAATAGTTTTAGTAGAAGATTTAAATGCTTCTGATATATCTAATTTAGCTCTTTCTAAAATAGTTTCATATATGTACGAGCAAAATTATCAATTATACGCAAAATCTTGTAATACTTTAATTTTCAAAAACAAGATTTAACCGATTATTTAAAATGAATTAATATTTTTATATGTTTCTTGATACACCAGTTGCTTTTTTCATTTTTAATCGCCCCGAACTAACAAAAGTAGTTTTTGAAGCGATCGCGCAAGCTAAACCCAAAAAACTTCTGGTAGTTGCCGATGGGCCACGAGTCCCTGAAGAAGTAGAAAAATGTCAAAAAACTAGAGAAATAATTGATAGGGTAGATTGGGATTGCCAAATTTTAACTAATTATTCAGAAGTCAACTTGGGATGTAAACGTCGTGTTTCCAGTGGACTAGATTGGGTATTTTCAGAAGTAGAGGAAGCAATTATCTTAGAAGATGATTGTTTACCAGCGCCATCATTTTTTTATTTTTGTCAAACCCTTCTTGACCATTATCGTAACGATCGCCGTATCATGATGATCAGCGGGGATAGTTTTTTAGCAAATCCCAGTCAAAATGATTATAGTTATTCGTTTACAAAGTATATCCATATTTGGGGATGGGCTACCTGGAGAAGAGCTTGGAAACATTATGATGTCAATATTAAAACTTGGCCTGAATATAAAAAACTGGATATACTTAGTTCTTTATGGGAATCTCCATCCGAGCAAAAGTACTGGACAGACATATTCGATCGTTTATTTGAAGGTACTATTGATACATGGGATTATCAATGGGCTTATGCCTGTTGGTCTCAAAGTGGCATTTCTATCATACCTAACGCCAACCTCGTATCGAATCTAGGATTTGGCCCAGAAGCGACACACACATTAATGGAAAGTCCTTGGGCTAACTTACCAACTGCTAATATTTGGAATATCGAGCATCCTCCATTTGTCGTAAGAGATAGAAATATAGAACAGTTTGTATTTGAAAACGTTATTGGAGGTAAACCAATTGAAGAGGAACAATCTTTATTGGCAAATATTTTTCCATATATTTCCAGAATAAAAAATAACCTTAAGTTGGCATTAAAATTTTATTGATTGCTATATACTAGCCCAACCTAAAAATATAGTATAATTTGATAGTTATTAAAAAAAAGCCTCTTATGTCTTCCATGCCTAACATAATCAAGCTAATTACTCCGCCAATAATTCAAAAGATAGCTAGATTAACTAATAATCCCAAAGATAGATTAAGGGAAAAGGAGTTAAATAAATTAAGATTATTGCCTCGCTATCAGCCAACTACTACTAACCTTCTTGGTACGGAAATAGAAATAGTAGATGCCTGTACTTTTTTGGGTGGTTATCACGAGATTATTGAGGGTAAAATATATGAATTTAAAGCATCATCTGAAAAACCATTAATTATAGATTGTGGAGCTAATATAGGATTGAGCGTATTTTTTTTTAAAACCTTATATCCTAGCAGCAGAATCATTGCTTTTGAAGCAGACCCAATAATATTTAATACATTAGTAAAAAATGTTTCAAACTTAGGTCTCACAGATGTTGAAATTCACAACGAAGCAATATGGACTGATGAAACTTACATCAGTTTTTGCAGAGAAGGTGCTTATTCTGGCAGAATACCAAAACCTGGAGATCGGGATAGTATGATTGAAGTAAAAACAACCAGATTAAGGGATATACTTAACCAAAAAATAGATTTTTTAAAGCTAGATATTGAAGGTGCTGAAACTGAAGTGATTAGGGATTGTGAGGATAGACTGACGAATGTCGAACACATTTTTTTAGAATATCATTCCCATATGCAGGAAAAACAGACTTTGCATGAAATATTATCAATTATGCAAAAGGCTGGTTTTAGATATCATATTCTTGAAGCATTTTCTTCTCAACATCCTTTTATGAAACGTGAATTAATGTTAGGTATGGATTTGCAGTTAAATATATTCGGTTATCGAGTTTAAATTAATAAACTAGAATTGATATGTCAAACCTTCTGATAGAAATGGCTTCTAAAAAAGCACTTCATCCTGTTTCTGTGGTGATACCTATATATAAAACTGAACTTTCTAAATCAGAAAAGCTCTCCTTGGATAGGTGCTTGACAGTATTAAATAAGCATCCAATTACAGTTATTTCTCCACAAGGGCTTTCTTTTGATAAGATATTTTTTAAGGATGTGCAGGTAAAATTTGAGTTCTTTGATAAAACTTATTTCCAAAGCGTAGATGATTATAGCAAATTAATGCTATCCACCGAATTTTATCGAAGGTTTTTAAATTATAAATATATACTCATTTATCAACTAGATGCTTTAGTCTTTAAAGATGATTTACTTGCTTGGTGTAATAAAGGATTCGACTACATAGGAGCACCTTGGTTGAATGAAGACGAAGTGGCATATTGGTCATACCAATCTTCAACGGCAAGAAGATTTTTAAAAAAGTTAAACATTTTTTTTAATAAAGGTGTTGCTAATGGAGTAGGAAATGGCGGTCTTTGCTTGAGAAACGTAAAAAAATGTTTATTTGTATTATTAATTTTCAGACAAAAAGCCTATACTTGGAAAGTTAATGAAGATATATTTTGGGCTTATTTCGTAACTAGCTATTTTCCTTTTTTTAAAATCCCAGATCGTCTCACATCATTACAATTTTCTTTTGAATCTTATCCAGATAAGTGTTATGAGTTAAATAACAAAACACTTCCTTTTGGATGCCATGCGTGGGAAAAACATAATATTGACTTCTGGCGTCAATTTATTGATTTTGGATGATAGATTTTGTAGTAATGATGATACTTTAAGGGTTGACTTAAAAACCCGTATTACAAGCATTAAAAATAATTAATTATTAATTAATCTAAAAAAATTAATGAATGCTCCAACAATTTCTATCGTAACTCCTTCTTTTAACCAGGGCGAATTTTTGGCAGCTACTATTGAAAGCGTTTTATCTCAAAACTACCCAAATCTGGAATACATTATTATTGACGGTGGTTCCACCGACAATAGCATTGAAATAATAAAAAAATACGAATCCTACATTCACTATTGGTGCAGCGAACCCGATCGAGGACAATATGATGCGATTAACAAAGGGTTTGCTCATTCCACAGGTGAAATTATGGCATGGCTCAATAGTGACGATTTATATTACCCTTGGACTTTTAAAACTGTTGGCAGCATTTTTTCGGAATTACCGCAAGTAGAATGGTTAACTACTCTGACTCAAGGTGCTTGGGACTGGGATGGATTTTGTATTGGGTTTAGTCCAGTTCCAGGTTATTCTAGAGAAGCCTTTTTAGATGGTTGTTACTTACCTTGGAATAAATGGGGTAAAGGTGGAATTGCCTGGATGTCTCAAGAATCTACTTTCTGGAAGCGGAGTTTGTGGGAAAAAGTAGGCAGTTGCATTCTTAGTGAATTTCAGTTAGCTGGTGACTTCGATCTCTGGTCGCGGTTTTATCGTTATGCAGATTTATATGCTACTAGTTCACCATTAGCTGGTTTCCGCACGCAAAAAAATCAGAAAAGTCGTCAAATGGAAGATTATGTTGCGGAAGCAGAAAAGTCTTTAGCGGGTACTCGAGAAGCACTTAATTGGTCACCTAGTTTTTTGAGGAATTTAGGATTTAATCTGAAATTACATAGATTTCCTAAACTTAGAGAAATTGTTGAGTCAACTTATGGTTATCAAGGTAAAAGAATAGTTAAAAGAAATCAGGATTCACCTAATGGGTATTGGGAAATAGAGGAATACAATTTTTGTTGGTGGTAAATTAACTCGGAAATTTTTAAGTATTGATAAGTTATGGCAATTCTCAAACGAAGTTTAACTTTAAAAGATTTACCTCCTCCTCCAAGCGATCGAACTGGATGGCCTTGGACGGAAGAAAACCAACCATTACCGGAACGGATGCCAGATGGCTCTGAATGGCCACGCATCAGCGTTGTCACTCCTAGTTACAACTATGGAATGTTTATTGAAGAAACTATTCGTTCTGTACTTTTACAAGGATATCCAAATTTAGAATATATCATTATTGATGGTGGTTCTACTGATAATTCGATTCAAATTATCAAAAAGTACGAGCAATATCTTGCTTATTGGGTAAGCGAACCAGATGAAGGACAAACAGATGCAATAAATAAAGGATTTTCACATTGTACTGGCGATCTGTTTGTATGGTTGAATTCCGACGACTCTTACATAGATCCAACTTGCTTTAAAACGGTTAGTGAGCTTTCTTTAAAAGGATATCAATTAATTGCTGGAAGTTGCCAGGACGTATATACAGATGGACGGAAAGAGATTGTTAATTCGATGCCAGCTACTTTTGAAAGATATTTGAGATTTTGGTTATATAGGGGATGGCCACAACCATCTGTGTTTATAGATAAAAAAATTGCCAATAATTGTTTTCCTCTGGATAAAAAGTTATATGGTTTAATGGATTATCAGCTTTTTTTGAGGAGCCTTCAACAAAATCCCAAGTCAATTTTTGTAAATAGAATTTGGACAGAAATTAAATATCACGGAGCTAGCAAAACAGAGCAAAATTACGCGGGGGGATTCGCAGAATTTTGCCAGGTTGCCGGCTCGGAATCAAAGAATCTACCACAAGTTTCCCGATTTTTATTTTCAATCGAGCTTGAAGATTATATAGCTATTCATTCTATAATTTATCAAACAACATTACCAAATTTCGGGCAAATGATTCATTTACTTGCTTCTAGACTGACTTTGGCTAGATGGAAAATTTTTTGGAGGCTAATGCTCCAATCTATTCTCGTTAAGAAAATATAGTTTTTAAGTATGGTTAATATTGGCTATCGTGCGGCAAGGATGCAGGGATACTTTTTGCGTTCTCTCTATAGGTCTACGCTTCCTTTGGCTGTCAAACTGAACATTTCCAATCACCGAAGAGTTCCGATCGATGTCTACTATTTTTCTTGCGATCGCGATTTGCCAGAACAGGTAGCCAGTATTCGTTCATTTATCAGTTATGTGGGTATTCCCGATAAATTTACAGTAGTATCTGATGGCACTTATTCACTTAACAGTTGCCAATTACTCCGGCAAATTAGCCCTTGCATTGATGTAGTAGAGTTTGCTAATTTCGTTAAAAAAGATCTTCCCCAGTGCGTTTATCAATATGCTAATATTCATCCCTTAGGTAAAAAACTCGCCGTTTTGATGTCAATTCCGGTTGAGAAAATCACCATTTTCGCTGATTCAGATATTTTATTTTTTCCGGCGGCTGAAGAATTATTAAAAATATGTCAAGTACCCGATCGGCGTCCTCGCTATCTGCTTGATTGGGGCCCAGCATTAGACAAGCGCCTCCTCGATCGCGATTCAGAGAAATGGCAGCCCGTTAATAGTGGATTTATGTTACTTCAACAACCATTAAATTGGGAAATTCCACTGACAAAACTAGCTGCTTTGGCAGAAATACCCAGTTACTTTACCGAGCAAACTACCGTGCATTTAGCAATGCACTACAATCAGGGAGTGCCACTAGCAAGCGATCGGTTTGTCGTGAAAGTTGACGATCAATTTATTTATCAAGATAAATATTCTGGCCATCAAGTAGCTCTTAGACATTATGTAAATCCTGTTAGGCATAAATTTTGGTTCCATATCGGTTTAGGAAAATGAATAAGCCCTTAAAAATATTAATGGTTCTTCATATGCCTTGGGATCGCAATTTAGGCGGTTCGCGAGTACAGCTAGAATTGGCAGATGAATTTCAATCGATGGGGCATGAAGTAACTAAGTTTGATTATAATGATGCTTTTTCACCGGAAAACACATCTTTTATTGAAAAATTTTCTCGCCCTATCTTTTCCAGTCAGGCTAAATCATTTGTCCAAAAAACCAGTCATAATTTTGATATTATTGACGCTCATCAAGGTAACTTACCATTTTCAAAACAAGAATTAAAAATCAAAGGTTTATTAGTGGCGCGTTCTGTTGGACTATATGCTTTTTATGAAAAATTTGCCCTGATGGAAAAAACTAAATGGCCGCCTAAGAGAAAGAGGACTCGTATTAAAAATTGGCTAATGTCTTTACAACCAAATCAAGAGAGCGATCGCTGTTTTCGTAGCTTTCAAACCTGCGATATAATCAATCTCCCCAACCATGACGAGTTAACCTATGTACGTAATGTGATGGGTTTTGGTCAAAAGTCAGCCGTCTTTCCGTTCGGTATATCCCAAAAACGACAACAGGCATTTGCTCAAACTATTCAACCTGCCGCACTCCGCTTGAATAACAAGCAGGTTGTCTTTATTGGCACTTGGACTCCCCGTAAAGGTGCTAGAGATTGGGCAGAAATTATTAGGCGTACAAAAACAGCAGTTCCAGAAGCAAGGTTTTTATTTCTAGGTACGGGGTTTAGTGCCAAAACAGTATTAGCCGACCTTGAGTTATCAGCTTATGATTGGATTAAGATTATTCCTAATTTCGATAGTGAAGAACTGCCTAACCTTTTAAGCGGTGCAACAGTGGGAGCTTTTCCTAGTTATATAGAAGGATTTGGTTTTGCTGTATTGGAAAAACTTGCTTGTGGATTACCAACTGTAGTTTATGATGTACCAGGGCCAAGGGAAATGTTGGGTTATTTGGATAAATCTTGGATGGTTCCCACGGGAGATATAGAACTCTTTACTAATCAGTTAATTAAGGTGTTGAAAATGGATGAAATCACCTATTCTAAAATATCGGAAAACTGCGTTGAAGTAGCCCAAAAATTTGGTTGGGATCGAATTGCTAAAAATACTTTAGATCTTTATTGCGAAGTTTTGGAAAAACACAATTATTTTAATTAAATAATTTACAACCTATAAGGGGGTGGAAATGATTAATAAGTATAACATAGCTAAAAAAATATTGAAAACATTTAATAACTTAGTCGGATTCAAAAATTCTTTAATTATTTTCAAAAAATTTCTCCCTATTCTACAACCCAAGTATGCTTTCCCTGTTGCTTGGTTATGTCTTGATGAATTTCCATTAAACAAAACTACGGAACAGGAATATACTTACGGTTCATTGCGTAAATTTCCGCAAACAAAAGTAAAAGTTAATCCTAAATGTTTACATTCTCGGTTTTTCGCTCTCAGTGGATATTATGAAGAAGAACTAACCGCAGAAATTTTATCACCGAAAAGGAAAGGATTATTAATTGATATTGGTGCTAATTTTGGCTACTACCCTGTTTTGTGGTTACAAAAAAAAGATACTAGGGTAATTGCGGTTGAACCAGTGGTAGAATACGTTAATCTTTTGCATGAAAATTTGAAGAATTACGAATCGAGATATGCAGTTTTTGATGGCTGCATTGGCGATCGCGATGGCGTGGCATTCTTGGATACGGTAGGAGACCCCACGATGCTGAGTAGAGTGGTAACCGATGCCGATCGAAAAGAAGCTCGTCAAGTACCGATGTTGACTTTAAATTCTTTGCTCACAAAATATAATGAAGAAAAAATCGATATCCTGAAAATTGATGCAGAAGGTTACGATATTGCTATTTTAGAAAGTTGTAAACCTCTATTTAAAGCAAAAGCAATCAAAACGGTGTTTTGGGAAACAGCCAATTCTATCGAAGAAAAAGATATAGTTACATTTTTAGAAAATTTAGGCTACGTCAAAATATTAAATAAAGCAATCACGGGCTACGAATTACCTAGCTTATAAGCTTTCTAAAGCTGTTTTAATCCGCACTTGAACAACACTGTCTTGCTCTTCGATCGCCGCCTTTTGCAAAGCTGTAATTGCATCAATAGTAGCGATTTCTTGTAAAGAAACAGCAGCCGCATAACGCAGCGCCCAATCTTCCGTTTTTTCTAAGGCCCAAGTTAACTTTTCCAGAATACGCTGGATAACTTCTGGGTTATTACTATTAGTAGCAATAGGTGCTAAACCTCTGGCAGCTACTCTTCTGACATTTCCTTGGCAGTGATTAGCTACTGCTACACCAATCACTTCTAATAATAAGTCTAAAGCTCTGTCGTCACCAATTTTAGCTAAAGTTTGCACTATGTAAGCTTGTAAGCCATGATCTTTAGAAGCATGAAAAGCAGCGATTAATAGTTCTACAGAGTCAGGCGCTAATTTTGTTAATGCTTCTACCGCAGCCGCAGGAACGGTAGGATGATGATGATTCAACATTTCAATTAAAGCAGTAATAATATCATTACGATCTACTGCTGTTAAATTCTTACTACTTAGGGTTTGGATTAATGTTACGGCATCTGTTGGCGTGGAAGCGCGGCGTAATTGTTCGATTGCCCAAGCAGTATCTAGGGCTTTAAAATTGTCGTTATCTTTGATATTCGGTAAGTTCATTTTCTAGTAAAATTCAACAAAATTGCCAATAAATAAATGATGATCGGATTATAGTTGGATTAGTAAATCATCGATTTTGTTGAAAATCATGCCAGTTTTTTCTTGCTTTTCTGCTTCAGTTAAGCGATCGCTACTGAGGATAGTTTCGATGATTCTTTTTAAATTGAGTAATTTCAAGCTGTTGCCGATTTTAGCATTAGTAATTGCTTGGGCTGCTTCCAAATAACCAATTGCTCCTAAATCAAATGCGGCTGCCCAACGTAAATACATATTTTCATGGCTGAGATTTTTGATAATCCGTTCAATATATTGTGGTTCTTGAGTATAAAGATATAAATATCGGGCGGCAGCACATTGAACGCGCTCAGAATGATGAGTAAGAAAATGTTCGATTTGCTGATGAACTGACCAAACTTGTAAAGTACCCAACGCTTCTATTAAAGCTTCTAAAGGTTGCTCTTGATTTGATTGTAAAAGTGCTAATAAAGGTTGAATTGCTCTTTCGTCGCCAATCGCTGCTAAAGTTTGAATCACTGCTTCTCGTAACTGGATATCTTCTGAGTTTAATGCTTCTAATAATGCTGGTACTGCTTGTGGATTTTTTAATTGACCGATCGCTCTGGCGGCTTGACGCCTTAGAGGGTATCCGCCTTGAACAGTGCGATAGCGTTCGTCTTTAAGAGCATCGCAGAGGGCATCGCAACCTTCTGGAACTTGATGCTTACCCAGCCACCAAGCTGCATAATAGCGAAGTTGGTTATCATCTCCTTTTAAAGCTGCGATCGCATCTTTGGAAGAGATAATTAATTCAGGAGTATAAGCAGCAGTCATCGGATTTTATATTTGAGATTTTAGATTGCAAAAATCGAGCCGTTTGAGTAGCTACTTGAGACAATTCAATGCTTGATCTTGAGTGTTTTAGGTGCTGTCGGTTGTCAGTTGTTAGTTGTTAGTTGTTTTTCCACTAACTACCAACTACTAACAACTAACAATAGAAATTCTAAGCTGGCTCAATTTTCACAATTTTACCGCCACGGCGATGAATTTCTTGGTATTTTGCCGAGAGTTGGTCAAAGGGAACATTATAAGTCCGCTTACTTTGACGTACTGCTACCCTAGTACCAATTCCCCCTTCAATGGCTTCAATTCTGTATACTCTGGCATCTCCTCGCACGGCAGAACTGGTTAAAGTTCCCGCCAGTGATTGTGAAGAAGTAGAAGTAAAAGATGCAGCTGGTCTGATTGAGTTTGGCATATTCATGGAAACTTTCAGCCGCAGTCGGGAATTTTTACCTCCAAACTGAGCATTATCGCTGTTAGCAGCACCTCGGAAAACTTCAAAAATTCGATTGAAGCCAACAGTTTTCATTCCGTTTAAGGACTGAAAGCCACGGTAATAAGGAACCACATTATTGCCAAAAGCATTCTCATATTCTGCGCTGTAGAGATAAGAATCTATCTCTGCTTCGTAGCCTTGAGATGCGTAGAGATCTACATGGTAGGCAATTTCTGATTGGTCGTAAGGAGCGCGTCCCAATAAATGTTTGTAGTTCAATTCGATAAAACGAATTTGGGAGTTATTGTAGAAAAAGCGCTCTTTGTAAATTTCAGATTTAGCCAAAGTTTGGATGAATTGCCGCACCGTAATCGTGCCATTCCGCAACAAGGCTTCTGCACTGCTGAAAGATTGGCTGGCATATATGCCTTGGCGACCGAAAACTTGATCGTAGGCAGCGCGAAACACTGCTTGCAAATTATCTTCTGTCCAGTTAGGACGGATTTCAACTTTTTTTCCGCTAACCGAACTGATTCCTAGCCGCTCTTCAACGACTAAACTGCTCATTGTTTAGGCTCCCTTACAAATTTTTGCCTTAGTTGGTCATCGGTCATTAATTATTTGTCATTAGTCATTGGTCATTTGAAATAAGAGTTTTTTGTGATTTGTTAGCAGTTATTTAATTTATTAATTACTAGCTACTAACTAATGACTAATCACCCATGACTAATCACAAATGACCAATGACTCATGACCAATGACAACTTACTATTACGTTTTAGCTCAGAGCGTTGATGGCATAGTTGATGTAGATATTGGCTTCACCAGCTACGTCACCGCTTAAACCGTGATTGTCGCGGACGAATTCCAATGCAGCGATATACCAGCTAGGAGATAAACCCAAAGCGCTGTTGAATTCTTTCAATCCAGCTACTACATATTCATCCAATGGGCCAGTGCCACCTACTACACAACAGTAGCTGATGGTACGCAGGTAGTGGTCGATATCGCGGACGCACTTGTTTTTGCCTTCTTGGGTAGAGGCATATTGTGGCCCTTGCATTTGGGTGGTGTAAGGGAATTTTTGATAAACGTGATTAGCGGCTGCTTCTGCCCATTTTTTGCCATTATTGGCAAATGCTTTAGCTGCTTCTAAACCTGCTTGAGCACGGTTGAAACGGCCAAAAATTGCTTGCATTTCAGTGTTGCTTACGTATGCGCCACGGGTATCGGCTGCTGCAATTGCTTCGGTCAAGGGGGTTTTCATGGTGGTTTTAAACTCCTAAATGGTCAACAAATGATTGAAAAGATGTCTTGATTTACAGCAGAGAGATGTTAGGCAACGGCAGCAGCAGCCCGATCGAAGTAGCCGGCCACTTCAGACATCAAAGAGCTACAATCTCCTTTGGTGATGCCGTTGGGGTTGTTTGCGATCGCAATTGCTGCATCTTTCATCTTCTGAATACCGGAAGCAACCACATTTCCAGGAGTGCCTAAAGCTTGGTATGTTTCGCGCAGACCGTTCAAACAGCGATCGTCCATCACGCTGGCATCGCCTGCTAGCACTGAATAAGTTACGTAGCGCAAAATAAAGCCTAGGTCGCGAATACAGGCAGCTTGGTTACGGTGGTGGAAGCAAGCACCGCCGGGATTAAAAACTTGAGCGTTTTCAGCTACTAAAGCACGATAAGCGTTAGCAACGATCGTAGAAGAATTGCCAGTCAGTCGATTAACTATATCTAAACGCTTATTGCTATCAGCAACCATTGCAGAAAGAGCGTTAACTTCATCATTGCTGAGGTAAGCACCTCTTCTATCAGCCTGTTCTACCACTCTGGAAAAAGCGTCAAGCATTTGTCAAGCTCTCCTAAGATTTTTTAACTTTTATTTCTTTCGGGCAGTTGGTTAACTGTCTTGAGTTGGAGATTACAGGTGGTAAGTAAAAAAAATGGGGTAGAAATGGGGTAAAAATCGAGTAGATCTCCATCTAATTTGAAGGTAAAAATCGCGGAAATAGCCTGATTTCTAGGATGGTAAGCTGGCAGATTTAAATTCGTTTTTTTAATCGTGTTTCTTAACTTTTTTTAAATTTTATCAGATATAAATTAACTTTAGTTAACAAAAAGAGCAATGTTGGCAATCGGGGATGAGAAGAAAAATTTTACAAATCTTTCCCCCTGCTACCTGCCCTCGCGCCAAAACAGTAAATGTGGCAGTGTTTAATATCGTTTACGCAAACGATCGATACAAATATTACGTAGGGGCGGGTTTAGCAAAAAAAGTCAAAATTCCCACCAATAAGACAGAAGTCAAAGCCCGCCCTTACCTAGCCTCTATTGCTCAGCCCACCTGACCGCCAGCATGGTGATATCATCGAATTGGTCTGTATCGGCAATATGCGATCGCAAACTTTTCTCGATCGTCTCCAGCAGATTGCCTACACCAGAACAAGGCTGTTCTACCAGACTCAACAAATTTCGTTCTGTAAAAAAAGTTCCTTCTGGGCTACGCGCTTCCGGCACGCCATCAGTATAAGTAATCAGCATATCTCCAGGCTCTAACTGAACTTGCTGAGTCTTAAACTTCATATTCGGCATCATCCCTACTGCTGGGCCAGTTGGCTTTAAACGATTCTTAATTCCCGATCGATCTACAATAATTGGCGGCTCGTGACCACCATTAATATAAGTCAGCAAACCAGTAGAAGGATTTAACACCCCAAAAAACAGAGTGGCAAACATACTCATTTGCCAGTGAGTTTTGGCAATGTAATTGTTAGTCAGGGGAACGGCTTTCAAAGCATCTATTTCCGCTGAATAACCAGTTTGACTTGGGTCAAGAATATAGCTTATGGAAGAATTTTCATATTGCTTCAAAGTATCCAATTCTTGCAAACTAATTTGGCCGGAAAAAATGCGGATCAAGCTCCGGAAAAGCGCCATAAATAAAGCCGCTCCCACGCCTTTGTCACAAACATCGGCAATTACTAAACCCACATAACCACCCGGCAATTCAAAAGCATCGTAGAAATCTCCAGCTACTTCACGAGCAGGATAAAAACAAGCGGCAATTTCCCAACCAGCAGGTTGAATTAGTTTATCGGGGAGAAAATCTCTTTGAATCTGCTTTCCTTTTTCTAATTCATTTTGAAGTGCTTGTTTCGTTTTATTTAAAAAGATGTAAGATTCATCTAATTTGGCATACAATTCTGCATTTTCCAGCACTAAACCGATTTGTTCGGCAGTAGCCTCCATTAATAGAGCGTCCTCTTTTCCAAAATGCTCCGGCTGAGAGTGAAGTAAGGTAAGAATACCCAGTAAAATTTGCCCTCTCATAATCGGAACAGCCAAAGCAGAGCGAACCTCATAAGGCTGATTTGGCAGAGTTAACCAGCGATCGTCTTTTTCCGTATCCGCGATCACTCCCACTTCCCGGTGACGGATCACCCAGCCAGCTAATCCTTTATCGAGAACCATCCCGATTAACTGAGTGCTTTCTTCTGGGGTAGCGTTTTTGCGAGTGATGATACTAGCAGTAACTACGCCATTACTATCAAGCAAAAATAAACTGCCTCTTTCTGCGCCCGTTAATCTGGTACAGACATCAAAAGTCTTTTGTACCGTTAATTTCAGCAGTTGCATTTCGGCAGTAGTCGATCGCGCCATGTCTACCAAATTTTCTAGCAACTCTTGTTGGGCGTCGAAAGCAGCTTTGGCAGTTCTTAGCTCGCATACCTCTTCCCGCAGCAATGCCAATTCTTCAAGTAGCTCTTCTTTGGATCGATCGCGAGCGCTCATAATCTACTTACCAACTCATTTCATTACGAAAATCGATCGTCAAAACATTTCTCTTGTCGTTTTTCCCTCACTTACTCGCTACCTAATACCAAACTCAACGACAATAACTAACAATTTACCCGATTACTTACAAATTTTCTGGAGTTCGTTTAACCGCCATCAGCGTAATATCATCAAATTGATCTGCCGTGCTAATATGCTGCGTTAACTTTTCCTGAATAATTTCCAGCAAAGACATTGCAGAATTAACAGGTGGTTCTAACAAAGACATTAACTGTTTTTCCGTAAAAAATTCTGCGTTGGGAGATTTAGCTTCTGTCACACCATCAGTATAACTAACCAAAATATCGCCAGGATTTAACTTAGCTTGCTGTACCTTAAACTTTAGATTGGGAAGCATTCCCACGGCTGGGCCTGTTGGCTTGAGGCGCGTTTTAGTACCATCAGGGCTGAGAATCACTGGTGGTTCGTGGCCCCCATTAATGTAATTCAATTCGCCAGTTTTCGGATCGAACACACCAAAAAACATGGTGGCAAACATATTTGTCCGAGTATGGTTCGTAGCAATATAATTATTAGTAAACTCCACAGCATTTTTTAAAGCCTCCACATCGTTAGCATAATCTTGCTGAGAAATCGCTCTAATCAAACTTCGGAACAAAGCCATAAACAGTGCCGAACCTACCCCTTTGTCGCACACATCAGCAATCAATACTCCTACTTTTCCATCACCCAAAGGAAAAGCATCGTAAAAATCACCCGCCACTTCCCGCGCAGGCTCAAAACAAGCAGCGATTTCCCAACCTTCCGGTTGCGGTAAAGATTCAGGCAAAAAATCTCGTTGAATTTGGCGTCCTTTTTCCAATTCGTTGCGAGCCATTGCCGACTTGACTTTATCGTTAATCAACTCCTGCAATTGACCTGCCATACAATTAAAAGCTACGCCAAGAGTTCCTAGCTCATCTTCTCGATCGACTTTTACCCGCCGTTCCAACCTACCAGAAGAAATCGCTTTTGCTTCCACCGTCAAATCTCTAATCGGACGAATTAAACGACTAGCTAATACCCAAGTGATACCCCCCACAATTAATACTGCTAATCCAGCCATCCCAGTAGCTAGTTGCTTAAATTCGATCGCTTCTCGTAAAACCTCTGCTTCTCCTTGCTTAACGATCGCGCCCCAACCATTTTCTAAAGGCACGATATAAGCTAAAGTTGTGCCAGAGTAATTACTGGATGCAATTAAATTTGCCGTAGTTAAATCACTATTTACTTTAGGTTCCGTAAATAAAATATCCCCTTTTTTTCCCTGTAAAAAAGCCGCTACTGGCGGATAATCTTTGATATTTTGAAGCGTACCAGTAGTAACTTTAGGATCTGGATGAGCGATAATATTTCCCTGCCTATCTACGATCATCGCATAACCCGTTTTACCGAGGCGAACTGCACCAACTCCCTGCGCTACATCCGTCAAGTTTTTACATTGCACTATCACCCCGACTATTTGATTTGGAGTTCCTCCTTTAATTGGAGCAGACATACATAGGCGAGGTTTACCAGTAGTTTTACTAATCAGAGTTTGGAGTGTAATTGCTTGTCCGCTTATACCACCTTTAAACCATAAACGATCTCTGTAATTATTCTTATCTTCGATTGGGTCACTCGTAGCTACCGCCAAACCGTTTTTTGCCACCGTCGTTACGGTGACGTCTTTATAAACACTAGCTACCTTAGTTAAAATTGGTTTTTGTCGTTCCGGTTCCATACTAGTAATATCTGTTTGGATACTTAGATATCGCAAAGCCAGAATATTTTGTTTAACCCATTGGTTCACTAAGTTAGCAATAGCTTCTCCTTTTGAATTCAGAAGCTCTTTACTATCTTCGCGCAAGATTTTTTCAGCCCGATAGCTGGTAAAAAATATGCCAATTAGCATAGGAGGAATTACTGCTGCCAGCAGCACCACTGTTAGCTGAAAACGTAAAGACGTTAAAAATAATTTTTTTATTTTCATTGCTTATTATTGTTGGTTCTTTTTTAGCTTGCTTTGATAATAGAGCGGTCATTAGTCATATTAGCGCATTTACGACTCTCCAATGACTAATGACTAATAACCGATGACTTAAGAACGATTTACTACAAAAGTATTGCGATTTCTTTCTCCTACTCTCTCATAGAAAAACTTATCTACACCTTGAATGGCTAGATAAACCCCTAACCCGCCAATGGGCCTTTCCTCTAAAGGTAAAGGAATTTTTTCTTCTTCAGCAGCTAGTTTACTAAAAGGATCGAAATGTTTTGCCGTATCTTCGATCGATATGGTAAGACTGGCGTCATCAATATTGGCTTGCAAGTCTAAGTTGCCTTGAGTACGAGCTTCTTCATAGCCGTATATGATAATATTAGTAGCGATTTCGTCTACTGCCAGCCGAAGTTTATATGATTTACTTTTATCCAAACCAGCTTGAGCAGCTGCTGTCATCACGTAATTAGCAACTGCTCCTAAAGAGTCTAGAGTACCTGGTAAAGTTAAAGGTTCCATAAAGAAAAGAGGCTCTTGGATATAATTTTGGGTTGTTTAGTTGTTAAAATTCTGTAGGTATAACTAGGGGCTAGCGGCTAGATAAAAAGGGTATTGAACCAAAAATTTCAGGAATTAATAACTTCCTATCTGCTTTAGCAATTGTTATTTTAATCGCTAAAAAACGCAAGCTATTACTTAGCAATTTCCTGAGTGTTAGTCGTTAGTCGTTAGCTTAGTTTATCATTACGCCACTAACTACTAACCACTAACTACTAACTTTCTAACAGCCTTAGCCATCAGTAATGAATGCTAATGCTAAGCTTTATTTATTGAGCGTTATATTCGTCTAATGTCATCACGAATACGCTTTGAGCGTATCCAGTTTTTTCCAGGGTATCTAACACGCCTTCTTGGGGGCTAATGATATAAATATCAACGTCGGTTCCCATTTTTTGTTTGGCAAAAATCAGCACCCGCAGACCTGCACTAGCCATATAGTTTAGGTCTTGCATCATTAATACTAGACGTTTGGGATTGCTGGTTGCTGCTGCTTCTACTTCCTGTTTAAAAATATTTGCGGTACTGGCATCTAAGTCACCTGCCAAAGTAATTGTCGCGATGCCTTCTTTTGTTTCGAGAGTAGTATTTAAAGCCATGTTTTTTTCCTTTGTTAGTTGTCATTTGCGAGCGATCGTTTGTCATTTGTTTGGGATTAACTTGCCGATCGCATAACGAATCAGCCAGTCTTACTTACCGACGAGAATCACCACAGATCGATCGCCCAACAAGATACCATGCTGATTATCCAGTATCGGTTCCTTACCGGGTTCCCAAATATCATTAGGTGAAGGTGCGCCCGTATTGGCAAAGACGTGCCATTTCATACCATCGCGCAAACCAGGGATATTAAACCAAACTGCCTCCCAGTGCATATTCATCGCTACGTAGACGTAGTTGTCCTCCACCGTACCCGACTTAGCGTGTTTGCCACACAGCATAAACGCTAGAGTACGACAGGAATCTGACCAATCAGCATTCCAGGCTTGAGTACCGTGCCAAGTAATATCGGCGTAACCGCTACCCTTGTAGTCTTGGTTCGATAAGTGATATTTGCTTCTCAGTACCGGATGGGCGTTGCGGAAACCGATGCAGTGCTTGACAAAGCGGAACAAGTCGGCGTTTTTTTCTAAAAGCGACCAATCCAGCCAGTTAAGCTCGTTATCGTGGCAGTAAGTATTGTTGTTGCCATACTGAGTGCGCCCTACTTCATCGCCCATCAGAATCATCGGCACGCCAGTGGACACCATCAGAATCGCGATCGCATTTTTGATTTGCCGACGGCGGAAAGCATTGATCCCCGGATCGTCAGTTTCCCCTTCCCAACCGCAGTTCCAACTATCGTTATCGTTAGAACCGTCATTGTTGTTTTCCCCGTTGGCTTCGTTGTGCTTGTAGTTATACGAAACCAAATCCATCAAGGTAAAACCATCGTGGGCGGTGATGAAGTTGATCGAGGTAGCTGGCCCGCGTCCCGCCCAAGCATAGAGATCGGGGGAACCAGCCAAACGCTGGGCCATATCTCCCACCGTACCGTCGCCTTTGATGAATTTTCGTATCGAGTCCCGGTATTTGCCGTTCCACTCTGCCCAACGTCCGAAAGCGGGGAAAGAACCCACTTGGTAGAGTCCGCCTGCATCCCAAGCTTCCGCAATCAGTTTGCATTTAGCCAAAATCGGGTCAAAAGCGAGAGTTTCCAACAATGGGGGATTGGCTAGCGGTGCGCCCCAAGGGTCGCGTCCCAAAATGGAAGCCAAGTCAAACCGGAAGCCATCGATGTGATATTCGCTAGCCCAGTAACGCAAACAATCCAACACGATATTGCGGACGATCGGATTATTGCAATTGAGGGTGTTGCCGCAGCCACTAAAGTTAAAGTAGTAGCCTTCCGGCGTAAGCATATAGTAGGTTTTGTTGTCAATACCTCGGAACGAAATATAAGGCCCTTTTTCGTTTCCTTCCGCCGTGTGATTGAACACCACATCGAGAATTACTTCTATACCGTTAGCGTGCAAGTCTTTGATTAAAGCTTTTAATTCATCAACCTGCATCCCCAATTTTCCCGTAGCGGCGTAACCTGCTTTCGGGGCAAAAAATCCCACCGTACTGTAGCCCCAGTAATTTACCAGGGTTTCACCGGGTCTGGTGGGGTTAGGGCGACTGTTTTCAAATTCGTCGAATTCGTAGATAGGCATCAATTCGATCGCATTGACACCCAACTCCTTTAAATAAGGTATTTTCTGCCGAATTGCCGCAAACGTCCCCGGATGCTTCACCTTAGAAGATGGGTGGCGGGTGAAACTGCGGACGTGCATTTCATAAATCACTAAATCTTCTGGGGGAATTTCCAGAGGGCGATCGCCTTCCCAATCAAAATCATCCAGAGAAATGCGGGCGCGATGATGATAAATATCATCCCAATCTGGCGTTACCCCCCAAACATCCCTACCGCCAATCACTTTGGCATAGGGGTCCATCAGAATCTTACCGGGATCGAACCAATGACCTTCTTCGGGATTGAAAGGGCCATCCATCCGATAACCGTATTCGATATTTTCATAATCAAGACCGAATACGATCGTGCAAAAAACATTGCCAATCCTGAACTCATCCTCAAACGGAATTTCCGCCATCGGTTGTTTGGCGTGCTTTTCAAACAGCACCAAAGTACAAGATTTAGCATAAGAAGAAAAAATTGAAAAATTGACGCCACCCGGTACGAGGGTAGCGCCAAATGGAAATGGACGCCCCCTACGCAACTTAAAGTCGCCGTAGGTATGCGTAGGATGAATATCAATCCGCCCGTAATCCATTGCTAACCCCTACACTAATCAAGTCAAAAGTCAAAAGTCTGAAGTCTGAAGTCTGAATAATGAAGTCAAAATTCTGAAGTCTGAATGATGAAGCCAAAAGTCTGAAGTCTGAACGATCGAGTTTGAAAGATGAAATATACAATGAAGCCCCTATTTTTTTTCTCTTCATTTTTTATCTTTTATCCTTCAGACTTCATCCTTTACACTTCATCCTTCATCCTTCATTCTTCATCCTTTTCGAGCGCTTCTAAGCCCGAATCAATCGAGTCGCATCTGATAAAAAAGTCCAGGAATCCAGTCACTTCCATCGTATCCTGAATTTGCTCGGAAACCCCTACTAGCACGAGCTTTCCGTCGTTACCGTTGATTTGGCGATATAGAGATAACAATAAGCGCAAACCAGCGCTGGAAGTATAGGGAACTTTGCTCATATCTAAAAGTATTTTGCTCCCCGGCCCAGCTAGCGGTAAAACTTTTTCTTGTACTTTTGGTGCAGTACTGGCATCAATATCGCCAGCCATTTCTACAATTGTTACTTCTTTGAGATTTTTGATATTGATGTCCATCTTTCTAATCTTTGATTTAAGGGTATCTTTTAGGTTGGTAGTGAGTATTAGGTAGTAGGTAGTTGGATAATTTTCTTTTACACTACTACCCACTACCCGCTACCCATTACCCACTACCTATTTAGGAACGATTTGCACTTTTACTTTTACTCGTTCTTGCGTGTCTGGCAACTTGACAGTTAAGCCATCGGCATCAAAATCATGATACTCTTGTTCGTCGATCCAAACTTTGCCAATAGCGATACTTCCAGGTGGCAAAATATCTGGTGACACTCTGAGAATATTGTCCTTAAATCCTCCCGGTATGGGCTTGAAGTAGAAGTCCATCGGGTGTTTGAAGATCAGTAAGTTTTGATAAATTGCTGACAGGTAGCACAATTCGGTAGAGTGATAACCGCTCATGGAGTGGCTGCCTTTGTAACGTTCGGTTCCCATTAGGAAAGGCAGTCCGTTGGCTAACACGTTGAAGTAAACAGCACCGTCATCGTGATCCAGGAAGTGACAGTTATAGAAGGCAGAAGCTTCGCGGGCGTGGCGCAGGTATTCCGGGTCTTTCATCGTGCCGTTTAAGATCAGGTAAGCGAGGATGGCTTGTTCTTGTTGCCACCAGGCTTTGCGATCGTGCCATACGAAGCGGTGTTGTTCTTCTCCGTCACTTAAAACCCGCTCTACCACATCGTACCAGCCGCCCCGTTGTTGGTCCGAACCGACTGCTGGCATGATCGCGGCAATCTTCTTGGCAAAATCGACATATTTATCTTTGGGTTTGAGGCTTTGCATCCGCATTAGGTTCCAAGCAATTTTCAGGTTGTGTCCTACTACGGCGCGGTTTTGCTGCCAACCCCAAGTGGTGTCGGGACTCCAGTCTTCGTAAAACTTCTCTTGGACGAACGGGCTGTTGTTGTAGTCGGGGAAGTGGGCTTCGATCGTATCGAAGGTATACTCCAACATATCGGCGTATTTCTGTTCCTCGGTTGCCAGGTACAAGTTGATCAGGTACGCTGGGGCATGGTCGCCCACCGAGTTCCAGTTCTTCCGTCCTTGGTTACGGCCTAAAGATTCGGCGCGAGGATCGAGAGTAATCGGGTCAAGGTGAGAGAAATATCCGCCTTTCTCTTTATCTAAATAGAATTTGTCAAAGAGATCGATCGTCATCTCCGCATCTTTCAGGATGCGCGGATCGCCACTAGCCCGATATGTTTGAATAGGGCCAGCTAAAGCGTAAATTTGTTCGTAAGCTGGGATGCAATCGTAGTCGTCGCTAAACTCAGAAGTGAGTAATTTTTGTTCCCGATTGCCTTGTACCTTGACGCCGTGATACCAATAAATCAAATTTTCATCGGGATCGTAAAATCGCATATGATCCCGCAGGTATTCAGTACCTTTTTCCGCCGCTTCTAGGAAGCGGTCTTCCCCAGTCATTAAAAAAGCAGAAGCAAATCCGTATACTAAACGAGAAACCGTATCGGTTTCTTGCAAATAGTCATCTTTCTTTTTCTCACCAGCTAGGTTTAGCATGGTGCGATATTCGCGATAATCGATTTCCTTATTTGGATAATTAAATTGCCATTTCAAGTAAGAATCAGCAATTGAACGAACTTGTTTAATCCACCAGTCTGGTTCTTCATGGCGATATTTACCGGGAGCATCGCCGGGAAACACAAAAGATTTCACATCAAATTTGTGTCCGTCTCCTTGGGGATAGAAGACACCGTAAGCGAAAATGTGCTGACCGGGATGGAGTAATTCGCCCAGTCTTTGGGTAGCATCGATGTATCCTTCTTCCAAATTCTGAGCAATGCGACCCCAAGCCGTGGGAGTTAAATATGCCGTATATTCTCTTCCATCGGATGTTTTAATGCCAAAGCATTTTTCTTGCCGATTAAAGTGGGTGACATACCCGCCGATGGTGTCCGAAAAAGAAAAATTCATGCGCTCCATTAAATAGCCTCCTGAATTATTTAAATTCAAAATGCAAAATTACGAGAAAGATTGATTTTGAGTTAATAATTTTGAATTTTGAATTGATTTGTTGACTAAGTTCCAGAACCTACTTTTTGCCGTGATTCTGTTTTTTCAATCTCTGCCACGAAAGCATCCATAAATTCGTCTACGACGCCTGGATGTTTGCCCGTAATCAGATTACCGTCTATTACTAAATCTGCTGTTACATCACCCTCATAGACAACTTCCCCTCCTGCATTTTCCACATCGCAGATAATATTATGAGCGCAGGTAACTTGGCGGCCTTGTAGTAAATCTCGATCGGCGCATAAAAGCCATAAGCTATGGCAAATCGTGCCTATTTTTACATTTTCTGCACTCATGGCTTTTCTAATAAATGCCACGGCAGGAGCTTGGTTTTTCTCTCCTTTTTTGACACTTACTTGATATCTGAGTCGATCCATAGCATAAGCACCGATGCAAATAATGCCTTTATAATCGGCTGGATCGACATCGTTAACATCTTTGGTGACCGTAACGTGATATTCAACTTGGTCATTTTCTGGATTAGAGCCAAAAGTTAACTCTTTATTTCCCCACAAATGAGAAAGATATTCAACTTCGTAACCTTTTTCGGGAAAATATTCATTAAAGCGGCGGTATTCGGTGGGGTCAAAATGTTCTTCAACGATGACGCCGATTTTTCCTTTTTTTTCAGTAGTCATAATTAAGTGATTCCTCTTTGTTGTATGAAATGGTTAAGCAAAAACGATGTCGTTAGCAGTAATTTCGGTGTATAAAGCACCATCCACAATTGCTAAAGGAATACGATCGGAAGTTCTAATGATGGTGCCTAACAAATTTTCCGATGGTCCGATTACCAAGTTGCTAAAAGAGGTGATTCCGCTAAGACCTTGGATGCCTATTTTGTCAACTCCTACTTGGAAATCAGCGATGTAACTCGGTATTGGTGCTATTGCACCGTTGACGATCCAGAACTGGTCAGCACCATCACCACCAATCATGACATCCCCATTACCCGCGTAGAGGATGTCGTTACCAAGCTGACCATCCATCACGTTTCTACTACCTTGGCTGATGATTACGTCATCTCCTTTACCACCGTGGAGGATGTCGTTTTCGCTACCAACGATGTAGTCGTTGCCTTGGTTACCGTTGATGTAGTTACCACCGCGAGGCTGTTGGGGAGCGCCTGCGGGAACTGTAGCACCCCAAACATTGGCAACGATGCGATCGTCTCCATCCAGAGCGATTACGGCATCTCCACCATTAACTTTGATGTCGTCGTTGCTTGATGTACCGAAGATCGATCGTCGATTGAGGGGTATGCTAACAGCTAAGGCTTCGACAGCTTGACTGCCTTGATTTGCGATCGAGAAAGTATTTCCCGGCGCGATGTGGACAAAAGTATTAGCCCCAGCAATTTGGGTTTGTCCGTTAATGTTTAAGGTCAGTTCCCCACTCCTAACATAGAAGTTTTCGTGGTGTTCGCTGCTAATTGGGGCAAGTGAAGCATTGTTTCCTTGCGGCGCTAAAGAAAATTGTTTGTACTCTAAAGATTGACCCGTCTCGTCATAGCTTGCCAGTACGCTGTAAGAAATTCCCAACGGGTCATTAATTTTTGGCAGTTCGCCGATTCGATATACTTTGGTTAAACCGGGAAGTTCTCCTAGAGAAGAAGTCAGGTTTGCATCATCGGGAACTACTATTTTGTAAGGGAGAAGATCCGGCGCATCGGGTACTGGGTCGCCTGGAAGCCAAAATTTCAGAGTTTGACCTGCTAATTCAAAGAATGCTTGTAATCTTTGTAACTCTTCTAGGTTGGGTGGTGGAATTGGTTGGGATCTGTCCGTAACTGGTACGGCAGCATTTCGGAACAGAACTTCTAATCCGCCGGGATCGGTAATCGAAAGCAGCCTTCCACCCACGTTTGGCCCGGTACTGGCGCTAGTAGTATTAAGACCAACGTTATTAAATCCGTGAATTCTTCCTTTTGGCCCAAATAGAAAACTGCCGGTCGGAACGGTTAATTGGCTAACCCCCAGGTTTAAATTGAGTGGCCCGTTTAAAACGTAGAAAGCTTCGTTTTCTAGGCTGTGAATGTGTGGGGCTGGGCCACCTCCTACTGGTACGAAAAAGTCGTATGCACCGAAATCTTTGTTGGTTTCGCTAAGGGTAGCCAAAAAGGTATACAAATCACCAGCAGCATAGACTGCCGGACGATCTGCTGCATCTTGTGGAACTATTTGGAAACCATTGCCGATCGTACTGGTGGCTGAGTTGGTATTAGCAGAGGTTGAGTTAGTTTCGCTATGAGTCTGATCTGGCGACGAATGATCGTGAGAGTCGTCTTCACCTATTGGTCTGGGTTGGAAATGAGTCATAGACAGGGATCTCTTTGGGAAACTTCAAGAGTTAGTTAGAGAAAGATTTACCAATAGGAACTTATGTTGAAATCAACTAAAAGTTGAACGTAGTTCTGATTCCTCCAATTACGATATCTTCGTTATCAGCGTCTTGGTTAGGAGCGGTAATCCAAATCACAGATGGAGTAATGGAAATATTATTAGTCACCTGATATTTGTAGTAAGCTTCAACGTGCAAGGATGTATCGTTTTCAAATCCTCCGATGAAGCGATCGCCTACTCTTAACCCTGTCAGCGTTGGTTCCATACCGACACCTAAACCAGCCAGATTTCCTTTTTTAAATAAATCGGGAAATGCTGCTTGTACTGAGTAAGTCCAAATGTCAGCGGTTCCTTTACCTAACAGTTTGGCGTTGATATAGTTAACCCATCCACCAATAATAAATCGTGGGGTAATGGCAAAGTATCCGCCTAGTTGATAAGCATTAGTAGTTACTTCTGATGCGTCTTCAAAAAAGACTCCCGCGTCATCAAAGCGGTTGGCTAGTGCGCTACCAACGAATCCATTACCTCTAAAAAATTGAGAACTATTAAAGGCAAAATTTCCTACTTCTGCATCGCCCAGCCTTCTAGTCCCGAAGTAACCGTGTTGATAAATTCCCTGCAAGAAAAACCTGGGACTGGGATTGTAATTTATTTGGGCGGAAGCGATGTAATCTCCGTTGAATAAGCCGCCTTTAGGAGCGGGGTTGTTAACGAATAATCCTCCTCCTAAATAAGTTAATGTTAGCACTGTATTGTCGAACATTTCATAACTGGCTGAAATGCCGCCACCACCTCCTAAAAAGTAAAGCGGAGGTGCTTCTAAAAATGCGCTAACCGGGCCACCACCAATGGAGTAATAAGGGAGGAATTGCCGGAGTAAAATGGGGTTAAAACGGTAGCGATCGAATGCGATCAAGTCGATTTTTAACTTTTCGCCGATCGGAAATTGATACGCCAAAGTGATCATTCTCACTTCGTTGTTGGTAGAACCGGGACTAGCTAAATCGCTCGTGCCTTCCCTGGTTGAACCTACGTTTCTCCCAGCATTATTAGAAGTTAATTCTGGCAATTCCGTGTTGGTTGCTGCCAAAGCGGTGATTAATAAATCTCGACCGGTAAAGCTGGTTAAAAACCCTAAAAAAGTACTGTATTGAAAGATGGTTTCGCTGTCGTCTGCTCCGGCGAAATAAGAGTTAAGTTGAAAGCGAACATTGCCAAATAGTTTGGTGGTAGTACTAAATTGGGTTGCTTCCAATTTAGCTGTCCGAGCTTCCAACGTATCCACCCTACCTTTTAGGCTGGCTAATTCTGTGGCAAATTGCTCTTGTAATCTTCGCAGGCTGGCTAAATCTTCTTCGGTAACAAAGTTAGTATTGTTAGGTTTACTAGAAGAAGCAGCTATTAATTCTTGAATTCGATCTAAACAAGCATTTAATCCAGCCGCAAATTCATAGCGGGTAATTGCTCTGTTTCCACGATAGGTTCGATCGGGATATCCTTCAATACAACCGTAGCGTTCTACCAAACTCTGTAATGCTTGGAAAGCCCAATCTGTTGGTTGTACGTCGGAAAGTTGGGAAACTGAGGTAACTTGCTCTAGAGGGTCTTCTTCTGATTCCCCATTTTCTAACGATTCTAAGGGATCGAGTTCTCCTGTTTGGTAAAGAGGGGAATCAGCAACTTTTGATTCGCCGCCACCGGGGGACGGAATTTCCGCCTGGGAAGTTTTTTCGGCTTGGGGTTGAATTTGAGATAACAGGGATACGGAGGTAATGCGATCGAATTTTTCGCTTTCTCCTTTGTCATCCGATGCTAAAACCTCAAGATCGTTTCGAGCGGTATCGTTTTTGACCTGGCTGGACTGATGTACTGACTGATTTGCCCCTAGAGAATTTAGATCGCCTGATATAGAGTTTTTGGCCTGATTTTTTCGCCCAGAAACTTCCGGATAAGCTGATATTAAATTTTCAGACAATGAAGTTTCTGTCGCAGGCATCGCTGTCGCACCAGATGCCAAAGTAGCTGATGAAACTACAGAGATTAAAGACGCAAGCAAAAAATTATTGCTTTTACTTCCGGCAGTCATTAGATTTGCTACTTCCTAATAAGTTTATTGGCATTTTCTGTTAGCAGCAGAGATTGATTGACAGACAGGATAAAAAGATTAAACAATTAATCTGCAATTTATTTAAAGATGGATAAGATAATCAAGTTCATCCTTTCCTTCTCAAATCGATTTAGTTCTGGCTGCTTAACAAAAATTCAAAGTTTCTAAACAATCGGGTGTGAGCGAACAGCGATTACCTGTTAACTTTGCTTAACTACACGGCCAAAACTTAGTTAATTTCTTAGCTTTACTCTTGAGTTTATTTCAAGCTGATTTTTAGCTTGATTTGGTAAGACAAGATCGGATATATTTGAACTTAATTTTTACACGCTATAACCCTCTTGTCAACTTCTTTACATTCGGCTAAGAACCTAGATTTTTAGTTGTTTTTTAGGCAATGCAATTAGGTCTTTTTATTGACCAATTCAACTTTTGGGAGCGACAGTTTGCTCGACTAGTTCATAGATGTGAATATCCGGGATGTGGCCAAATCTCTCAATGGGACTTGTACCCTGAGAATTTCTCATGAAAGCTTCGTAGTCTTGGCGACTTCTCCATTGCGTATAATTGAGAACTCGCTTGCCATCTATGCTGCGATGTAAACTGGATGAGAGGAAACCAGGCTGGTGTTTTACTTGTCCGCCGCCATATTTCATGATCCTGTCCAACAGTGGTTGTTGTTCGGATGGTTCTATAGAGAACACTACAATTACTGTGGCGACATTGCTAGCCGGATCTATAGTCACTGTAGCTGGAGATTCGATCGGCCATTTCGGGCCATCGATCGCCCATTTCGGTACAAAACCTTTAGCCACTCTTTCTTTACCTTCCGGATGTTCGGCAAAATGCCGCTTCATAGTACCGGGAGGCATTAATTTTTTGCCTTGACTGGCGGTAAATACAGAAGCCGAATTAGGAACCGGAATATTGGGATTAAACACCGGATTAACATCCATGAAAATCCGCAATTCAGAAAACTTATCACCTTCCACTCGAAAGATATCAAAACATGGCAAAGAAATCACCGAACCATCTTTCCGCCAGTAGGTAACATCCATTTCGACAAATACCGCATCCCCTTCTTCCCACATCGCTTTAATTTCGTGGTAAACTGCCGAAATTCGGCTGAAGAAGTTGTCAGCTGATTGTTTAATCGAAGCTTTATCTAAGCAAACATCAAAGTTACCGAATTGATAAACTGGCGTATCGGTAAAAAAGGTGATAAAGCCTTCCGAATCAAACGCCTCACCTCTAGAAAATAAGCGCTTGACTAAATCGATATTTTTTTCAGAAACTTCAACTGATGGTGCTGCTGCCTTTCCATTGGGGGGAGCCGCTCCTCCGGTTAATTTATCCATCATTGACATCACGACAGTGCCAAAAATGGAGTGCATTTTTCCTAATCCCGCTCCCAACTCATCCGGCGTGAGTTGATAACCGTATTCGTCGGCTACTTTGACAAATTTTTCTGCCGTGTCAGCCTCATTTAGTTTTTCTTGAAGAGACGGGTTTTCAAAGGCTTTGTACAACAAAGTTAGGAATTTTTCCGACATGAATTAATACCTCTCGTGTTTTTTCCGGAATTATTACCAGAGTCCGGTTGAATGTAAAAAGATTAGCTGTATAATGCTGAGATTAAATGATTATAGAGTTGGGAACTTTGTTGGGTACAATAACCCTGTATGGTGGTTTTTGTTTGGTTTAAACCCCACTTAGAGAAGAATTCATGAGTCGTCACAATTTTTAGATTGAGATTCTGACTACTGAATTCTGGATTCTGAATTCTTTAATTGATTTGTCAATTACCCAACTCTATAAATCCGATCGTAAATTGCTAATCTTCAAAGAAGGGAGCCATATCTGCGTAAACCCGCCATTCGCTCACTTTGTTATCTCTCATCCGGTAAATATCGCAGCAAGCAATTTTCAACTTTTTCTGGTCGCGGAGGCGTACATAGTTCGCATCCATTTCGATCGCGACTATACCGGGTTCGTCCCAAATTTTTCGCACGTTATGGCTTTGGAACTTAGCAGTAGTTGACACCATATTAGATAGGAAGTCTACCACCGCTTGTTTGCCATAAACTGGTTCGCCGGAACCGACTTTATAAAAAATGTCATCGGTTAAATATTGTTTGAGTTCTTCCCACTGACCGTTAATAACTGAATTTGCTACGTTGGCAGCAGTATCTACTTGTGGTGACATAATTTTACCTAGTTGTTTTTCTGAGTGAAAAGATTACCCTAGATTTTTTAAGATATTGTGGTGACTGATGGATATAGGCTGAAGCTATTTTGCGATCGCCAGGAATTGTGGTAACATTTTTAAACTTCTTGCAAAAGGATTAGATTTGGGTTTTTAATCGCAGATGTAGGCGATAGTCTTGCCGTAGGCTACGCAGATGAACGCCGATTAATATTACCTTTTGCTCGTAACTGTTGAGGAAAAGTGAATTGAATCTTCCACTCACTTTTATGTATTGAATCTGTTAGCCTTAATTCCCAGTTTTGACAAAATTTTTAAGCTTCAAAAAAAGGAGCCATGTCTGCATAAACTCGCCATTCGCTTACTTGATTTCCCCGCAAGCGATAAATATCAGAGCAGGCAATTTTAATTTTCTTTTGATCTCGCAGACGCAGATAGTTGGCATCCATTTCGATCATCACTACCCCAGGTTCATCCCAAATTTTCCGCACGTTATGGCTTTGGAATTTCGCAGTAGTTCTTACTAGCGTCGATAAAAAGTCTGCTACTGCTTGTTTACCGTAAACTGGCTCGCCGGAACCGACTTTGTAGAATATATCATCGGTTAGATAATCCTTGAGTTCTTCCCATTTACCTTGGATGACACATTCAGAAATTTTGGCAGCGACTTGTACTTGTGGAGAAAGATTACTAGTGCTGCTTTCCGAACCGATTGCCCATTTTGGCCCGTCAATTGCCCATTTAGGAACATATCCCTTAGCTACTCGTTCTTTTCCTTCCGGATGTTCGGCAAAGTGACGCCGCATAGTACCGGGTGGAATCATTCTTTTGCCTTGGCTGACTGTTAAAACGGAAGCCGAACTGGGAACGGGAATGCTGGGATTAAATACTGGATTGACATCCATAAAGATCCGCAATTCCGAGAATTTATCCCCTTCAACGCGGAAAATATCGGAACAGGGAAGGGAAATCATTGACCCATCTTTACGCCAGTAAGCTACATCCATTTCCACAAATACCACGTCTCCCACTTCCCACATTGCTTTAATTTCGTGGTAAACGGCGTTAATTTGGCTGAAGAAATTATCGGCTGATTTCTTAATGGATTGTTTGTCTAAACAAACATCGAAATTTCCGAATTGATAAACTGGCGTATCGGTGAAGAAAGTAACGAAACCTTCGGAATCAAATGCTTCGCCTCTTGAGAACAATCGCTTTACTAAGTCGATGTTTTTTCCGGGCATTTTTTCTTCTGTCATAGTTCCTGCCTGCTGTTGGGTAATTGGGGAAATTTTGCCTTCAGGAAAAGTAAAAGATGTTCCGTTTGCTCGGTTGTATTCTTGTTGGGCTTGTATGAATTTATTTTTCACCTTGCGAGTAACTTGGTTGAATTCCAGTTGTTCGCCGTTTGGCCCTTTACAGTAAAATAGCGCCCATCCTTCAAAGTCACCGAAGTGGTGTTCTACGTGTCCGTTGGAATTAAAATCTTCTTCTTCCCAAAACTTGAAGGAATTATATTTGAGAGCAACGGCTCTTCTTTCTGCTTCTGATTTGACGTTAACGATGCGATTGCAAACAACGTTGGTCATGCCTCGTTTGTGACACTCTTGTTCGAGTATCTTGGCGAATTCATTGAGGTCGATGTCTTCTTTTACGTGAAAAGAAAGGTGCATCGCATTGACATGACCTATGTGAGAAGGAACTGCGCCAACAGAAGTTTTACTAGCGTTGGGATTTGCGCCATCTCGGAAGTAAATTAATTCGACGCAGGTGTTACCGAAAGAAATGAATTTAATATCTAAGGCGTCTTTCCCGTCTCTGAGTTTGGGAATATCAATATTTCTGGGGTCTTGACCTTGGGCGAGGGCATCCAACTCTTCTTTTTGAAAAAGAGTGTTTTGCATATCATCCCCTACCAAGCCATTTTCAGGGATGACTAATTTTCCTCCCAACAATTCGGTGTAAAATTCCAGGGATTGTTTCATATCTGAAACTGTTACGCCGATGTGCTGTACTCCTTGCAGGTAGTGACCTAAACTTGCTTTACCATTTTGTTGAAAGTTAGGTTGAGACATTTTACCGTTCATGAGAGAAACGATATCTTCTCTGAGTTGATTGGTTGCTCCGATGTTAGTGATCAATTCTGCTACTTTGGCGGAACGTTCGCCAGCGAGAGTCATTTTGCCGTCGTAGACAAAGGTGTAAGTAGTTCTTTCCGGAAATGGATAGAGGGCTTTGACATATTTAGCCATGTCTTTTACGGCTTTTTCATACTCTTTAGAAGCAAAAAACTTTTCCATTTCTAAAGAGTTGGCAAAAGCAATTTCAAAGGATGCTTGATATTGCTTTTCGGCGGGTTCGTAATGAACTACACCAGCGGCATCGGGGCGGCTATTATCTACTTCTTCAAACAGGTGGATTCGGAATTTGAGTACCGAATCGCTACTGGTAACTGATGGGGCAAAAGTATCTGTCAGGTATTGACGTAAGCCTTCTGTGCTAGCGCGATCGGCTTTTCGGACTAAAACGTGGAATTTGAGGAGATTTTGCGCTCCGTTGGGGTCTCCGGTGGCGATTCCGTCAGCGTAAGTTCGGGAATTACTGGGGCTGGTGTTGTAGCCGATCGCTTTACTGAACAAGTTGTGTTCGTCATCCATTAAAATGGCAGCAGCTTTAAACCAGGTTTGGCGATCGCTTTCTGTCTGGAAAGTTAGTTCGGCAATGCCATTAAATTGGTCTTCTTCCGGACAGCTACACTCTACTCCTTCTATATTCGGCCACAAACCGCCTTCGTTGCGGGCTAGGTGGAATTGCCAGTATTGATATTGACCTGGCAGGCGAGCGCAAACTGGGCCGTGAACGTCTTTCCAGTAGTTATCGAAAAGCTCTAAGGTAATTCCTTTCCGTTTCCAAAGGAGAACGTAAAAGGCTACATTTCCTTTGCGATCGCGTGTTGAATAATCGGCCTTTTTCGTTGCTGTAATCATTGCGGATTTCCTTTGTTCAACACTATTTGCAGCGAGAATCTCGTTAAGTGTGCCGAAGCAGCCCGCAACTTTATTGAAGCCCGCATACGCACATAAGAACAAAAGAAGTTCTTCGATTTCCTCGCGGGTTGCTCCTTGCCCAAGAGCCATCTTTACGTGTGCTGGAAAAGGATTTCCAGCACCGCGATGGCTCTGATTTACAACATCAACTGCGATCGTGATTAGAGCCTTGGTTTTTTGATCGATTAAAGGCAAACCCCACAGTTCACCTGCTATGCGAGTAACAAGTTCTCCGAATTTGGGGTTAATCGCTTTTAACCCTGCTTGCAGTTCCTTATCATCTAAAACTGCATTTTTATAGGCTCTATGGTCTGTCATGTTAGGTGGTGATCAACCGGATCAGTTCGTTGGGGGCATATACATCACGATAGAAGGTGAGTTGTTCGGTTTTCAAGTAACAAGCACCTCGGTGTCCGCGTCGTACCCACGTAACGTTTCCTTTCGCCAGTGTTTCGTTGGTTTCATCATCTACGCACTTCCATTCAAAGTAGGTAACTTCACCGTGGAACATGACGATCGGCCAACACATCGTTACCCCTGGTTGAGCAATTAACGCCCACCAATGCTTCTCCCGTTCTTTTTGTTGTTCCAAACCGTAATATGGCCCGTCTTGACATAAATAAACTAAATCATCGCGATATTCACCAGTTAAAATATCTCCCCGTCCTTGTCTCAATGCTTCGCAATGAGTAGGCCACCATTCTTTATTTTCTTTTTCAATTTGTTCTAAAGTGTAACTAGGCCCTATTTCAGGTAGCTTTCTTTCTTTCATCGCGACAAATTTTTCGGCGTCCTCGATCAATTTTTTCGCTACGTAAGAAGAAACCAGCCCCGGTCTGGAATAATCAGCAGACAAATCCTTGTAATAATTAATGCGCTTTTTGACACTTGCACTGGTTTGAGAATTTGTCATCATTGGGTTTGCTCCATTAGATTGTGATATGACAAGTTTTTGATCCAGCATCAGACAAGTAATATCTTCTTTCAGCTGGTTGGTTGCACCTATATTGGTGATTAATTCTGCGACTGTAGAACTTCTTTGACCGGCGAGAGTCATTTTGCCGTCATAGACAAAAGTGTAAGCTGTTCTTTCTGGAAATGGGCAGATTTGTTTCACGTACCTTGCTATGTCTTTGGTGGCATCGGCATATGCTTGAGAAGTGAAAAATTGCTCCAATTCCAGGGGGTTAGAAAACGCAATTTCAAAGGCAGCTTGATATTGCTTTTCTACTGGTTCGTAATGAACCACTCCAGCGGCATCCGGGCGAGAATTATCTACTTCGTCAAACAGATGTAGTCGCAGCTTTAGCACCAAGTTACTTTTAACAATATTTGGTGCAAAAGTTTCTTTCATATATTGGCGAAAAGCATCTACATTGACATTATTCGTTTTCTTCACCAAAACATGAAACTTTAGGATACCTGGAGAACCATTAGGGTCTCCTGTATCGATGCCATCAACATAGGTGATGGAATTACCGGGACTGCTATTGTAACCAATCGCTTTGCTGAATAAATTATGTTCGTCATCCATCAGAATGGCGGCTGATTTAAACCAGGTCTGACGGTTCGCGTCTGATTGAAATGTTAATTCAGCAATGCCATCAAATTGGTCTTCCTCTAAAGTAGTGTAATCTACTCCATCGATAACTGGCCAGATCCCACCTTGATTATGTGCTAAATGAAATTGCCAATATTGATATTGACCGGGTAATCTAGCACAAACCGGGCCGTGAACATCTCTCCAATAATCATCGAAAATATCTAATTTTATGCCTTTTCTTTTCCATAATAAAACGTAAAAGGCTACTTTTCCATTTTGATCTCGGATCGAATAGTCAGTCTTTCTCATGCTTGCTTTACCCTTCTATTCCGCTGTGTAACTAACTACCGAAAAGTGATTTTACCGGGCTGAAAATTTGTAACTATTTCTGCTAATTTTCGGTAATTCACTAACAGGTAATCAGGAAAATTTTTAGATTTAGCTCTAATTCAGTAACGCTTCCAGTAAATTGAAGCAGAACAAAGATCGAAATTTGGCGTCGCTTGTGGCTGAAATTACAGCCGAGAACCTGATTTTACGGGACAAAAAAACGGTTGTTAACAAAATTATGAAGTTTGGAGAGAACAACCGTTTTCGCTTTGAAATAATCGAGCTTTTTCGCTCAAGCTGGTGGGCCTAAAATTTCGTTGAGAGCGCCAAAGCAACCCGCAACTTTATTAAATCCAGCATAAGCGCACATGAACAGAAGTAGTTCCTCAATTTCTTCTTTGGTCGCGCCTTGCTTCATGGCCATCTTGACGTGGGCTCCAAAAGGACTTCCCGGCCCTACTTGATCCTGATTTACTACATCAACTGCGATCGTAATTAAAGCTTTGGTTTTTTGGTCAATTAAAGGCAATCCCCAAACTTCGCCTGCTACCCGGGTGCATAAATCTCCAAATTTTGGGTTAATTTTCTTCAAAGCTTCTTGCAGTTCGTTATCGTCAGTTACGGCGTTTTTGTATGTCATTATCATCCTACAGTTAGTTTACAAATCGAATTTCTCGTTGGGTCTGATTGCCAGCATCTGAACTGTTTTTTTTGCTAGGCACTCTAACTTAATCTTATAGCAACTTTTTACAACAAAATTCTTTTTTCTTTGTCTAGGTTGGTAACTAAAAATACTCCTTTGTAATTCATTTTTGATTTTAGTAGAGTATGAAAACCTATTTTGGCTTTTGTTAATTTGTAAATGCAAAATAGGAAATTAATGCTGTTATGTTCGCTTTGGCCACCCCGTTAAATAATTCATTCCATTTTGCTAGCAGTCCCCGAACTGATTAATTTAATTAACGCAAACTGTAGAAGAAGAGGTAGGCGTCAAAAAGAAATTTGACAGTTTTCTCTAGTCAAATTTTTCTAATTTTATAGGTAACTTTTTCATGATTTTTCTGAACAATTTTTCCATCAAACTTATCATTTGATAACTACAAAAATTCAGTTCGATTCTACAATTTGTTCGGTCAGTATAAAGTTTTTTGTTTCGTAATATTGGGCAATATGATAAACTAGCTAAATCTCCTTTTCAGAATAAACACTGAGTAGT
This sequence comes from Leptolyngbyaceae cyanobacterium, assembly GCA_036703985.1. Lineage (GTDB taxonomy): Bacteria > Cyanobacteriota > Cyanobacteriia > Cyanobacteriales > Aerosakkonemataceae > DATNQN01. The sequence continues at coordinate 171,651 of DATNQN010000057.1, read as the reverse complement.
AGTGATTTTCCAGTTTAACCAGATCGTATAACCACGGTTTTTTTACCTTTCCTCAGTATAGCCTCTACTAGTGAAATTATATAAATTTTTATTTTTTATTTAATTTTCTGGGTTGGAAATTTTCTGATTCGGCAAAAAAAGATTGCAAACCTATAAATAGCGAGATTAAAACAGGTTTGTCTGGTGTTTTTTAAATTTTTGCTAAATCTATTGTTAGCACCAAATTTGGCTTTTTAACAAAAATCAACACTAGCTCTAAATTGTCATTTGTTTGTACTCCTATCTAAAATTTATGGCGGTATCGCCGCTCGTGGACTAAGTACTTCTTCGAGCGAACAGTGCTTTTATTAACAACTAACTAATGGCTAGCATTAACCTGCCATCAAGCAAGTCAAGAGAATTTGCTAAGCCTATATAGTTAGAAGCTGTCCGACCATTCTTGACGGGTGGGGCTTTGGGTTACAGAAATTATCTACATTCTCCCACTTATGGATTACGCAAAATTACTGAAAAATTGCCCTGAAAAAATTTCGGAAGAATTAATTTTTTGCATTGCGATATAGATACATATATTGCTAGCACTCGCTCTGTTATTAAGCGATCGCTAATAACGCAATTATACTCAATGTAAATTTTCGGGCAGTGACTATTCGATCGAGAATCCACAAATGATTGAATGAACCAGGTTAAGGCAGCGCAAAAAGCATAAAAATACTCGTGTTTGCTACTTACTCCCCATAAATGATGAATGTTGGCTAAAACTTGTTATACCATACTAGCTTCAATACCAGTTCATTAATTTTTTTTGAGTGCTTGCTCTAATCGGTTCTTAACTATATGTTCAAATAGCTGAAAATATCCAAATAATTTAAGTTATAAATTCAGATATAAAATAGTTAAAGGAAAATATTCGTAAAGTCATCAGTAAATATAGATTGTTTATATAGTCAGTGATTTAGATCGCATTCATAGTGCGATCTGGATAAAGAATTTTGGTTAGCTCATCTTTTAAATAACTTTGCAACCTCAGAATGCAGAGAGCGGAATACTGATTTCTGCATTCAGGAGGTAAAAAAGGCTACGAAGCTTAGAATGTAAGAAGTTGAGGCGAAGGAGGGTTAAAAGAGAAAGCAAACTCAATTATTGACAATCAATCTTTTCGCGTGACACCTTCAATTTCTAAAATCAAATCTGCGCCATAAACTTGGGATGGAGTATGGAAGCCAAAAGCTACCTGACCTGCTAAGACTTTTCGGGCAATTGTTAAAGCAGTGATTGCCGTGAGAGTATACGCTTCCGGGCATTGCAGCCGAGAAACTAACTTGTCACCAGCATTATTTGCAACTTCTCCCCACAAAAAACTTTGGCCTTTAGTTCGTTCGAGGTCATTTGGCCCGGGTGCTTGTTTTTGAATTTGATATTTGAGGAATTGTTGCACTGGGGGTAAAGCTAATAACCACCCAATGTAACGGCTGAGAACGATCGCTTTACGTTGAGATGGTGAAAATGCTGCATAAAGTTCGATGTTGGGAATACCCGTACTGTAGTAAGCAGTAGATACATCGCCCCAAGGAACTGTGGTAGCTTCTACTAAGCCTTGTCCGAAGTCAACGGTGCGGGTTTTCCAGGCGGCGGGAACGGGGGTAATAATGCCATTTCGCCTGATTAAGCCTCCTTTATTTTGATTTTCTACGACTGTGGTGGCGGTTCCTCTCGATACTCCGCCTAAAATTTGAAAAGCGAGGGAAAACTGAGTAGCATCGGGCATTCTAGATTTGAGATGGGCGGCTAGACAGTCGGAAGGAACTACATCAAATCCAACTCCGGGTAATAGCATGATTCCGGCAGCTTTAGCTTCGCTGTCGCGATTTGCGATCGCTTCAAATACCGCTACTTCTCCGGTAATGTCTAAATAGTGGGTTTTTGTCCGCAGACATCCATCCACCATCGGCTTAGAAGTGCGAGAAAATGACCCAGCGCAGTGCAGTACCACTGTCACATCTGCCAAAGCCTCGTCTATAGCAGCTTCGTCATCTAGAGAAAATGTCCGATATTCCAAACTGAGTTCTCTGGCTAAAGGTTCTACTTTATCGGGATTGCGTGCCGCTAAAATTGGTTCTAATCCTTTTTGAGCGGCTAGCTTGGCAATCAGAGTGCCTGTATAACCGTTAGCACCATATATAAGTAAAGTAGATGACATAAGTTTTGCCAATATGAATCAGGCTCTATCTAAAGATATGGATTGATTTTCTAATGCCGTAATTTAATAGATCTGTGACTCAAATAGCATAAAAAAAGATCGTTATACTGTTCACGCTCAGAGATAGAGGTTTTTAAATGATTTGGACATGGGGATGAAATGTAAAGGATTAAGAAGTTAAATTCTTAATATTCTCTGTTTACTGTTCTGTATTCTCTGTGATTTCTTCCCTAGCCCCTAGTTCCTAGCCCCTCCTTCTCGAAAGAACAGTTTGTACCCGTGCAAAGTATATTTATTTCCCAAGTGGGTAAGATTTTGTCTAAGTTTTTCCAAAAGCGTCCCCATCAGCAACACCCCCATCCCCTCAAACGGTTGATTGAGTACGGGAAAGATTATCGCCAGCAGATGTGGCTGGCAACTACTTACTCAATTCTGAATAAAATTTTCGACTTGGCACCACCTGCCTTGATTGGGATTGCGGTTGATGTGGTAGTCAATCAAAAGGATTCGATAATTGCACGGTGGGGAGTGGAAGATGTTTTTGGGCAATTTTTGATTCTTTCTATTCTGACGGTAATTATTTGGATTTTGGAATCGGCTTTTGAGTACGCTTATGCTCGATTATGGCGGAATTTGGCGCAAAAAATTCAGCACGATTTACGTCTTGATGCTTATAACCATATTCAAGAACTGGAATTAGCTTATTTTGAAGAACGCAGTACGGGTGGGTTGATGTCTGTTTTGAGCGATGATATCAACCAACTAGAGCGTTTTCTGGATGTGGGAGCTAATGATTTAATTCAAGTTGCTACGACGGTGCTAATTATTGGCGGCGCTTTTTTTATTCTGGCTCCCAGCGTTGCTTGGATGGCAATGCTGCCGATGCCTTTTATTATTTGGGGTTCGGTATTTTATCAGCGTTTGCTGGCACCTCGTTATGCAGAAGTAAGGGAAAAGGTGGGTTTTCTCAATAGTCGGCTGGCGAACAATTTGTCAGGAATTATGACAATTAAAAGCTTTACGGCGGAGGAATACGAGTCAAGGCGTCTGGCAATAGATAGCGATGCTTATCGCCAAAGCAATCGCCGCGCTATTGCGCTTTCGGCGGCTTTCGTGCCTTTAATTCGGATGATTATTTTGGCAGGATTCACTGCTTTGCTGCTGTATGGGGGTGTGGCAGCAGTGGCGGGTAAAATGTCTGTCGGTACTTATAGCGTATTAGTATTTTTAATTCAACGATTGCTTTGGCCTTTGACGAGATTGGGTGAAACTTTTGACCAGTATCAACGAGCAATGGCATCTACCAATCGGGTTATGAATTTGTTGGATACGCCGATCGCAATTCATACTGGGGATGTGGCGTTACCTGTGAGTTCGGTACGGGGTGAATTGGTATTGCGAAACGTTACTTTTGCCTACAACGGTCGGCAGCCAGTAATTGAAAATCTTTCCCTGCATATTCCAGCTGGAAAAACGATCGCGATCGTCGGTTCCACTGGATCTGGGAAGAGTACGTTGGTAAAATTACTTTTACGGCTATATGAAGTGCAAGCAGGCACGATTACTCTTGATGGAATAGAGTTGCGCGATCTCAAGTTAAAAGATTTGCGATCGTGTATCGGTTTGGTCAGTCAGGATGTATTCTTATTTCATGGCAGCGTGGCAGAAAATATCGTTTACGGTACTTTTGAAGCGACCATCACAGATGTGATAGAAGCTGCTAAGATAGCGGAAGCTCATGACTTTATCATGGAACTGCCGCAAGGTTATGAAACGATCGTAGGTGAGCGAGGACAAAAGTTATCTGGTGGGCAAAGACAAAGAATTGCGATCGCGCGGGCTGTTTTGAAAAATCCACCGATTCTCATCCTAGATGAGGCAACTTCAGCAGTGGATAACGAAACAGAAGCAGCTATTCAGAGATCCCTAGAAAAGATAACCGTAAATCGCACTACGATCGCGATCGCTCATCGCCTTTCCACTGTCCGAAATGCAGATTGTATTTACGTGATGGAATATGGGAAATTAGTTGAGTCGGGAAATCATGAAGAACTACTCGATAAACAAGGCATTTATGCCAGCCTTTGGCGAGTGCAATCCGGTTTGAAATAGTATTGGCAACGATAGAATCTAGACCAGATATGATGTTTGAGACTGTCCAGCCCGATCGGGGTGAAAATAACTGGCGTCGTCAGTTGAATGAATTCGTGAAAGAAAACCAGCAAGAGTTAGCTGCTTTAGCTTGGGGATTACTTCAAGAAAGAGGAGAAACCAACGAGACTCTGGGAATCGATTTGGAACCGCAACCTCATTTCGTATATTGCCCGAGACACGCTATCGAAGCGCTAAACAGCAAAGTTGATAATCAACTGCAAGAAATTTTGGGAATTTTGGATGCTCATAATCCCAAACAAGAAGTTCTCATTATCGGTATAGGAAACGGTCAAATTAAACTCGTTCAGTTTGAACCAGAACCCCCACCCCCTGATTGTTTCGAGAAAGTTGGCAAGGACATCAACAGTCTGTTAGATCGACTAGAGCAAAAGATGTGCGAAAATATCAAGTGTTAAGGATTACCTAACAATCAGGAAAAGCTATATCAAAAGTCGCTCAGTACTAGCGAATTCAATAAAATAAATTGAATGCAATCCTTAAAGAAAAGAATGCCATTAATAAAATTCAAAAGGCGTTACTTATTTGCCATTTGGTGTTGGGCTTGCTTTTTCTGGATAGTTTTGCTTTGCTACCCGATAAGTTATGGCATTTTTCGATTAGCAATTGTCATCTTGACCGCGTTTCTTTGGCTGGGTGCTATAATTTTATTTTGGCAGCAAAAATTTGCCCGATTTTTCGGTCTTTTTTTAGCTTTAATTATTAGCGCGATCGTTGTCTTACCCGGTTACCAAGTAAGCGGGAATGTTTTGAGAGAAGCTTATGTAAACGAACTCAATTACTATGAAGGTTCACCTTATGTTTGGGGTGGCGAAAACAAATTTGGGATTGACTGCTCCGGTTTAGTCCGGCGAGCTTTAGTGAATGCTAATTTAAAACAAGGATTAATATCTTTTAATCCTAAATTAATCAGAGAAAGTTTTTCTTTGTGGTGGTACGATGCTTCTGCTGAAGCGTTAGGGAAAGAGTACAGAAAGCTAACCAAATTTTTATTTAAAACAGACAGTATTAACCAACTGGATCATTCCCAAATCCAAAAAGGTGATATCGCCGTAACATTGGATGGCATTCACACCTTAGCTTACATCGGAAATAAAACGTGGATCGAAGCAGATCCGAGTTATTTAAAAGTAATTAAAGTAAAAATACCAGAGCCAAATAATCCCTGGTTTAAAGTGCCAGTCAACATATTAGAATGGCGGCAATTTGAGACAAATTAAATTTAATTAAATTCCCAATCACGACAATGTTCTTGTTTGGGGCCAAAAGGATACAACGCGCAATTTATACCATCTCTACCATGATAATATTTACATACTTGACAAGCTTTAGTTTGAGCTAACTTTTCTAACAAAGTAGCCCACTGCTTTTGTAAATTATTTCGATATTTAGCTGCTTGATAGTGATGAGGATCGACGATTAGCGCTTGTTCAAAAGCAGCTAAAGCATATTCATAAAATTTGGTAACTTGTAAACCATATTTCGTCCACACATCAGCACGACATTCATATAATTTAATTAAGTTGAGATTTAAAATCCCATACTCTGTCCAAGCATCGGAAGTAGATTGATGGGAGAAATTTTTGGCATTTTCTAATACTCGTTTGATAGTGGCAAGTAATTCTTTAGGATGCCAAGGCTTACCGATGTAAGCTTCTGCGTATTTGATACCCCATTCAAGTGCAAGATGTGGTGGTTTGCAAGTTAAAAATACTACTGGTATGTTTTTAGTATCCGGATTGGTTTTCAGCAGATGACAAACGTGGTAACCATCGATTCTAGGCATCACGATATCGAGTAATACTAAGTCAGGGCTATTGCGCTGAATTTGTTCTAGTGCTTCGACTCCATCACTCGCTTCGATCGCATTTAGTCCACTCCATCTTAGTTGATGTGATATGCACTCCCGTTGGCTGTAAGAGTCTTCTACAACTAGAACAGTACTCATAATGGATACCTTTTCATTGGATGGAACGTTCGGGACTTAAGTACTTTCCGAGAAAGACTCGCCCTTCTACAATCCAAATTACCCATTTTTGCTGATTTTATTATCGCCTCCTCCGTAATTACTCGGAAGTAAATAGTGATTCTAAGTTGCTTTGATAAACATAAGTACCTCTTTTTTCTTTCGTCTGCGCCAGGAGTGTCTCCGCGTTTGTCTGATTATTCTTCTATTTCACCGCAAAAGTCTAAAATGTGTTGGGCAGTGATTTGCGGTTTTTCTAGATGTGGAACATGACCACATTTTTCAATCCAAATTAGTTGAGAGTGAGGAATTGCTTTGGCAAATTTTTCTGCATCAACCGTACCCAATATTTTGTCTTTGTCTCCCCATAAAATTAAGGTTGGCTGCTTGATTTGGGAAAGTCGATCGCCAAATACCTGATAACCACCACTTTTAGTAAAAGCAATTAATGCTTCGTTCCAACGAGGCATTTGTAAATGTAATGCAGCACAAATTTGAGCATCTAAAGAGGCAAATTTTTCATCGAAGTAAGCGTTAATGCTAATTTTTTGCCGGACTTTTGGATTTCGCAAAAATGAAGTAGCTAGGTAACCTAAAGGCGGAAACAAATATTTACCAATGGCTGGCCCTTGGGTCATTCCCGCGCTGTCAATTAATACTAACTTTTTTACTGCCTGCGGGTAAGTGAGGGTAAAATCAATTGCTGCTGCGCCTCCCATCGAAGCGCCTACTAGGATTACGGGTTGCCCGATCGCGGTTTTCCAAAAATAGTACAGATGGGTGGCGATCGCATTTGGGCTGATTTTCAGGGCGGGTATTCTTTCGGTAAAGCCAAAACCCAACAGATCGATCGCCCAAGTTTCACTTTCATCTGCCAGCAGCGGCAACAACCTACGGAACTCGAATACCGAGCTATCAAAACCGTGCAATAATAAAATTGGTGTTTTGCCCTCGCCCTGACGAAGGTAACTAGTAGAAATTGTCTGTTCGCTTAAAGGAGTGACAATCTCATAAAACTCAATTTTTTGAGCCAGTTCAATTGAAGTTTTTTCTGTTAATTGGGCAGCTAATTTAGGTAAAAAGTTAGCAACCATAAAATATTTTCCCTCTGGGGCATTTTATTTCAATTTATTAGAATACCATAAATAATCGCTTAATTTTTCTTTGATTTTTTCGTAAAAATGTTTCGATCTTTCGCAAATTATTAACTATTCGCTCTGCTTAACGGAAAATATAGTAAAGAAATTTTTCTGTAAATAAGCATATTTTAATATTATATATTTAGGTTGATTTTTGAGTAAAATTTACTAAAAATTTAAGGTTTAGATAGTATCAGTAATATTCCTGATAAATTTAAGATAAAAATTTTCACTAATTAAAAGTATTGAATAAATTGCTACTAACTAAAATTTTATATGGTTGCCAGGGGTAACCTCAAACTGGAAATCCAATTAAAAGTATAATATAATACTGAAAGTCAAAAAAATAAATAAGTTAACTGAGAAATCCGAAAAATGATAGCTTATTTCAGTAGTTGTACTTGATTGGTTAAATCATTATTACAGAAGTACTCTTTGTTTTACCATCGTTACATCCCTAAATCAGCTGCCTGAGAAAGAATACATTCATCGATCGCTTTGGGCGAAACAACTTACCACCGTTAATAGTCAATTGCTCAAGATGCAATTTTACGTACTATGGATTGGATTAAATTACCGTTTACCCTTACTACTCTGACCGCAACTCTCAGTTTAAGTATCCTTGCGATCGCAAACTTGCCAACAAAAGTACAAGCGGGAGATCGACAGGCAACCTTTGCCGAAAAATACCCCAACGGTTGGCAAATCAGTCAAACCTACGTACCCCCTAACCGGGACGCCCCTACTTCAACCTTGGGAGGTGCATCGCGAGGTATTTGTTTAGACAATGCCGAACTTCTCAAGTCCTTGATGCCTGCCAATAACTTGGCATTCACTACCCAAGATTACCCAACGTTGTATTGGTATATACCTAAATCTACGGCAAAAGCTTTGGAATTGGAGGTGCGTTATGGCAAAGACGAGTCAACTTGGCAAAAAAGAACCTTTACTGTTCCGATCGCAACAGGTGTAGTTAGCGTTAATTTACAAAACAGCAACTTACCGCCATTAAAAGTGGGGGAAACTTATCATTGGTTTTTCCGAATGGTTTGCCGCGATACAACTGCCAACGACTCTGGAGACAGAAGCGGGGATGCTATTGTAGAAGGATGGATCGAGCGAGTGGAAGCAAATGATTTAGCGCAAAAGCTAGAGAGCGTAGCACCAAACGATCGTCCAGCCGTATATGCAGAAGCAGGTATTTGGCAAGACTCACTTTCCTCTTTAGCGGAGTTAATTCGTACAAATCCAAACGATCGAACCTTAACAGTTAAGTGGGAAAAACTCTTGAAGTCGGCGGGATTAGATGAGTTAGTTGACAAACCCCTAGTTGACTGCTGCACGGCAAGCAAGTAATTAAGTAATTACCATTTGCGATCGAGCACTACCAATTACCAGCCTGATGAAGTTTTATGTGGTCAAAGCTGAAGCGGCAAATTTGGGAATGGCGGGGCGTATTAATTACAGCCCCCAGCGTGGCTGGAATAGTGATTGCTTTACGCTTTGCCGGAATTTTGCAGTCACTAGAATGGTCAGCTTACGATCAATTATTTCGTTTCCGTCCCCAAGAGCCTGCTGACTCTCGAATCGTAATTGTGGGAATTAGCGAAGCAGACTTGCAAGCATTAAAACAGTGGCCGATTCAAGATGCAGTTCTGGCTAAATTACTGAATAAAATTAAACAACAAAAGCCCAGAGCGATCGGCTTAGATATTTATCGGGACTTACCTGTAGAGCCAGGATATCAAGAATTACTTCAAGTGTATCGGTCTACACCTAATTTAGTTGGCATCAAAAAAGTTGTGGGAGGTGCTAGCGGGCCAGCAGTAAAACCACCACCAGAATTACAAGCAAAAGGTTTAGTCAGCGCCAACGATTTGCCATTAGATACAGATAGCAAAATCCGACGGCATTTTCTGTATGTATTTACTGTAGAAAGTCTGGGGCTAAAATTAGCATTCATGTATCTGGAAAAAGAAGGTATTTTTCCTCAACCAGCTAAGAAAAATCCCGATAATTTGCAATTGGGAGAAGTAGAATTTGTTCCCTTTGGTTCAAATGATGGCGGTTATGTCCGGACAGATGCTAGAGGCTATCAAATATTATTAAATTTTCGGGGGCCAGCCGCTAGTTTTCAAAACGTATCCGTCATGGATGTGTTGGAAAATCGGATACCATCCGATTTGATGCGCGATCGCATCGTGTTGATCGGTTCGGTTGCTGATAGCCTAAACGATCTTTTATACACGCCTTACAGTAGCAGTATCATTGGCATTCCCAAGCGAACTTCCGGCGTAGAGGTTCATGCTAACTTAACCAGCGCGATCTTGAGTGCAGTATTAGACGGTCGCCCTTTGATCCGAACTTGGCCTGAGTGGTTAGAATGGCTGTGGATTTTTGCGGCCTCCACAATTGGTGCGATCGTCACTTGGCAGTGGCGCTACAAAGGAGGGATGGCTAAATTTTCCCTGCGAATCTTCGCTATTATCTTTTCGATCGCAGGAAGTATCTTAATAGCAGGCCATATGGCTTTTTTAAAAGGTTGGTGGATACCCGTAGTTCCACCAGTCTTAGCTTTAGCCGGATCTGCGATCGCGATTACCAGTTATATTGCCCGTACAGCTGGTGATATCCGTCAAACCTTCAGTCGCTATCTCACTGATGAAGTAGTAGCTAGTTTACTTGAATCCCCAGAAGGGTTAAAGTTAGGCGGTGAAAGGCGAAAAGTCACTATTTTAATGTCAGACTTAAGAGGTTTTTCCGCCGTATCGGAACGCTTACCACCAGAAACAGTTGTTTCCATGTTAAATATCTATTTGGAAGCAATGGCTGATGAAATCGTGAAATACCAAGGAACCATCGATGAATTCATTGGTGATGCAATTTTAGTGTTATTTGGCGCTCCAACTCAAAGAGAAGATGATGCTGAAAGAGCAGTTGCTTGCGCTTTAGCTATGCAGCTAGCTATGGATAGCGTCAATCAAAAAAATGAGAGACTGGGTTTACCGAGAATAGAAATGGGAATCGGGATCAATACAGGAGAAGTAGTAGTTGGAAATATTGGCTCGACCAAACGTGCTAAATATGGCGTTGTTGGTAGCCACGTTAACTTGACAGCCCGGATAGAGTCTTATACTCTAGGTGGGGAAATTTTGATTTCTGAAGGAACCCTCAAAGATGTAGGTGATATCCTCCAAATAGATGGTGATTTCCCAGCACAGCCCAAAGGATTTAACGAACCTATTTCCATCTATGAATTAGGGGGAATCGGTGGCAAATACAATCTCAGATTACCCAAGCAAGAAAATTTACTTATTGAATTAAAAGAAGAATTACCTATAGAATATTGTGTTTTTCAAGGTAAGCATCTTGATGCAAATACTTGCCAAGGTAGCATAGTCAAGCTATCAATGAAAGGGGCAGAGTTACGATCGGATAATATTCTAAAGCCACGAGAGGATAATATTAAGATAAATTTATTGATTGGGACAGAAAAAACAGCCACCAGTGGAAGTATTTATGGCAAAGTCTTAAGAAAAATTAAAAATGAAGATGCAAAATATTACGTTGTTTTTACTAATATTGCCCCGGATATAGCAGCAGAAATTAATCATATTTGTTACAAAAATGTCTGAATTAACGAATAAAAAAAATATAAAAGTGTTGAGCCTGAATCATTATATTCTAGGACACGCTACTTATCAAAATATATTAGAAAGAACATTTAGAGAACATATTCCAGAAGTTGAATTTAATTCATTACATTTAACTGATTATTTTAAAGAAGATTTTTTGGGACGCTTAGTATACTGGCTGTTGAGTAAACGCTTACCCGGTTTAGGTAAAAAAGATTATGATTTTTCCAGATGGCGTACTGAGTTAGCTGATTCCTTCTTCGGTCGTCGCTGTCTAGAGAAAGCTTTGAAAAATTATCAGCCAGATGTTATTCACATTCATACTCAATCAATTGCTTACTTAGTCGGATCGATATTTAAAAATTATCCCACCGTGATTTCTATTGACTATACTTCTGCTTTATTAGCAAAAGAACGGGGATTTCCAGCGAACATTACTTATAAACCAATTATAAATATGGAAAAAAAATGCTTTCAAAAAGCATCCCATATTATCGCTTGTTCTGAAAGGTCTCTATCTTCGGTAATAAATGACTATAGAATTTCACCCAATAAAGTTACTAATATTCATTATGGTGTGCCTTTAAACTTATTTAATGAAGATAATAAAAAAAAAGATTTTAATCCCAAAAAGATTAAGTTACTATTTGTAGGTAATGATTTTCAGAGAAAGGGTGGAGAAGACTTAATAGCAGTGTTTCAGAAATATTTTACTCATGTCTGCGAACTAGATATTGTTAGTAATGCTTCTCTAAACTTGCCTAGTATGTCTAATCTTCGGATTCACAAAGGCGTTTTTCCACTCTCGCTTGAAATGCTCCAACTTTATAAAGCAGCAGATATATTTATAATGCCTACACATGAGGATGTTTATGGTATGGTATTTATTGAAGCAATGGCAGCCGGATTACCTTGTATAGGGACTAAAGTTATGGCCGTGCCAGAATTAGTTAAAGATGGCTTAAACGGCTTTGCAATCGAACCAGGCGATCGGGAAGCTTTAAAAAAAGCTATTTTCAACCTAATAAACGATCCTAATTTAAGGCTATCGATGGGAATGAAAGGAAAAGAATTAGCCAAAGAAAGATTTGACGCAATTTTTAATTGCAGAAAAATTACTCAAATTTTTAGTGAAGTATCTAATAATAAATAATTTACAGAAGGAAGTGTGAATGCTTTAAAATTATGAGCCTATATTCGACGGAAATTCTTTTAAGTGTAGCCTTGGTAACTCGCAATCGACCAGAAAGCTTACAACGTTGTTTAAAAAGCTGGCGAAATCAAACGGTATACCCTTTTGAAATAGTAATTTCCGATGATTCGGATGAAATACACGCACCAAGAATTCAAGAGTTAGCTAAACAGTTTAACTGTGTTTATACGGTTGGGCCACGACGAGGACTATATGCAAATCGCAATCACGCTAGTTTAACTTGTCAAGGTACTCATATTCTCTCAGCAGATGACGATCACACTCATCCTGAAGATTATGTGGAAAAGATTTTAGAAGTTGTGGCTAACGATCCAAAACGAGTGTGGATTTTTACGGAACGTAATCCAGGTCAGCCTGCTAAGGGTCCACTGCTTTGTCCGGGTGAGTTGCACCGAAGTGGGGGTGGGTGTTTGCCCAAAGACCCTTTAAACTGTGCTGCGATCGCAGATGGTTCATCTGTATATCCTCGTCAAATATTCGATCGAGGCTTGCGCTATGATGAAACTTATCCCTTCGGCCCTATGTGGTATCTTTGGGGAAAACTCTTGGTCAAACAAGGATGGAGAATTTCCTTTTCCGATTCCACGTTCGTTTGGCATCATGACGAAAGTGAAGTAAGATTCTATGATAAAGATTTACTAAAAATGGTTCTAGAAGCAACTACTTACACACAATTTGTCAATTCTCTATGGATAGAAGCTTCTTTAGAAAAACTTTTGTGGGCTTCCCTATATTTACTAAAACGTGTATTAGTAAAGGGGTCATTTCTATGTTATAAAGTCAAAACAGTTATCGATATCGTTGGTGCTTTCAGAGTAATTAAAAACGCTTATTTAGCCAAAAGAAAATATAAATTTATTCAAGAACTGAAGTTAGAAAAAAGTTAAAAAAAGAATTATTTATTATTTAGAAAAAGTTAATTTATGTTCATGTTCCTGAGTAAAAGAGAAATAAATAAATGTCATGGAAACGAAATATAATGGATTGGATAATGTCGATAGTAAGTCGAGTACTTACTATTCATAACATTTTTTCAGGTTCTTTAGAGCAAATAAACTCAATATTTGTTTTGCGGAATAATGATATTGGCGATTTGTTAGTAATAACTCCACTTTTTGAAGCATTAAGAAGGCGATTTCCCGATGCTTATATCGTGGCTGGTGTAGGTGAATGGAACATAGAAGTTCTTAAGCTAAATCCTTATATTTCAGAAGTCATACCAGTCAACGCTCCCTGGAACAATAAAGTTATTTCAAATCAAAGCATATGGAATGCAATCAACTATATAATTTTTTCATCAGAAAGCCAAGAATTGGCCAAGCGTCATTTTGATGTGGGTATTGATGTTTTGGGAAGCTATTTTGGCTCGCTGTTGATGATCCGTGCGAACATCCCATACCGCTTAGGAGTTCGAGGATATGCAGGGGGGCATTCGGCAACGGAAAAATATGTTGAGTTTGATGAATGGAAACAGGTTGGTTGTGCCGCTTTGAGTTTTGCAGAACTGTTAGGGGCGACTGAATTGCCAGAATGCAGACCACAGATTTACTTAAGTCAAAGTGAGCTAGAAGCAGGTGAAGGTCGGTGGTCTCCCCGCTGGAAGGGATCGAATTCGTACTCGAAGCGCATCGTTATCGGTCCAGGAGGAGGTTTTGCCCAGAAGTGCTGGCCTTCGGAAAATTACATAGATTTAGTGAAAATGCTGAGAGAAATTGGCACTCTGGAAGTTATTATCGTCGGAGGAAAGCAAGATCGTGAGGTGGGCCAACAGTTGGCAGCAACTTCATATTGTGTACGAAATTTAGCTGGAGATCTGACACTACGAGAGACCTTTGCTCTAGTAGCCGCAGCTGACGGTGTGGTTTGTAACTCCAGTATGTTGATGCACGCTGCTGCTGCCTTCTCTATACCCACAGTTGTTTTGCTAGGAGAATGTTTTAATTCAACTAAACAACACACAGCACAGTGGGGTTATGAAAGAACGTGCCACATATTTGGGAAAGAGGGGGAAAGACAAGAAATTTATCAGCCCGATGAAGTAATGCCAATAATTTGTAAGTTATTAAACATTGAAAGAGGTGGAAATTAGACTATGAGCATTGTTATTGTCACTGGTTCGGCTGGACTGATCGGTTCAGAATCGGTACGCTTCTTTGGCGATAAGGGTTTGACAGTTGTTGGTATAGACAACAATATGCGGGAAAGTTTCTTTGGCAAAAGTGCTTCAACAGAATGGAACCGCGATCGCCTATTGCAAGATTATCGAGAAAAGTATATCCATCATTCAATAGACATTCGCGATCGAGAAGCGATAGAAAACGTTTTTAAAAGCTATGGCAAAGATATTAGCCTAATAATTCACACGGCTGCCCAACCTTCTCACGACTGGGCAGCCCGCGATCCCTATACCGATTTTACAGTCAATGCTAATGGCACTCTCGTGTTACTAGAAAGCACGCGTCAAATTTGCCCGGATGCAGTATTTATTTTCTGTTCAACTAACAAAGTATACGGTGATTCGCCAAATTATTTACCATTGGTTGAAAAAGAGTTGCGCTGGGAAATTGAAGAATACCACCCTTATAACAAGGGTATTGATGAAAGTATGAGTATCGACCAATCCAAACACTCTTTGTTTGGAGCTTCTAAAGTTGCGGCTGATGTGTTGGTTCAAGAATACGGTCGGTATTTTAGTATGAAAACTGCTAGTTTCCGAGGTGGTTGTCTAACCGGGCCAAGTCACTCTGGGGCTGAACTACATGGGTTTCTTTCTTATTTGATGAAATGCACGATGACTGGAAAACCTTATAAAGTTTATGGTTATAAAGGAAAACAGGTTCGCGATAATATTCACAGCTACGATCTAGTTAACGCTTTCTATCATTTTTATCAAAATCCTCGCATAGCAGAGGTATATAATATTGGGGGTGGCAGGTTCAGTAACTGCTCTATGTTAGAAGCAATTAAAGAGTGTGAATCAATAACTGATAAAAAGCTGAATTGGGTATATGAAGAATCAAATCGAATCGGAGATCATATCTGGTGGATAAGCAATATTGACAAGTTTAAAGATCACTACCCAGAATGGAATCTAACCTATAAAATAACAGACATTTTGAAAGAGATATTTAACCAGAATATCAGCCGTTGGGTTTAGTAAATTTGCGGTCATCTGCTTTTAGATATTTATATCGGAGGAATTGACAGCGATGTTATCAAAGCTATTTCAGAATCGGATCTTCAAGTTTATTATTGCAGGTGGTGTAGCAGCAGTATTCAATTTATTGCTGATCTATGCGTTGATCGAGATGCTAAATTTTAATACTCCTGTTTTACGGAATGTTGCGAATGTAATTGCGATAGAGATATCATTGGTATTTAGTTTTTTCTTATATCGAATTTGGGTTTGGCCAGGAGGAAATTGGACGTTTAGAGAAGTATGGTTGCGACAGCTGCCTCTTTACCATATGTCTGCTGGCTCTGCTATCATAGCACGCAGTTTTATTGTATTTCCTCTCCTAGATTGGCTGGGTATAGATTACAAAATAAATACCTTAATAGGAATATTGATCAATGCCTCCCTCAATTATTTAATTAGTGACAAACTGGTATTTAAAAGTCAATCTAAACAGTCTAAATACCCAAACCAAAATAAAGCGGAACCAGAAAATGAATTGTATTATCCGGAAGGCTTAGGTATTGCCTTAGAAAATAACGCTGGTTTACCAAGAAACAATGAGAGAGAAATAGGTAGTTCTCCATCAACAAAGGGTGGTAAATTAGAAGTCTTGTCAGTGGTAATTCCCGCTTACAATGAAGAAGGATCTATTGTAGATACTATTGAATCTATTACTAATTTATTAGAGGAGAAATTTATTCCATACGAAATATTAGTGGTAAATGATAATAGTAAAGATCGCACAGAAGAATTATTGCAGTACCTCAATTCACAAAACAGCAAAGTACGCTATATCAATAACTATTACCCTAATGGTTTTGGCTTTGCAGTGCGGTGCGGCTTAGAAAATTTTAAAGGAGACGCAGTTGCAATTGTAATGGCTGATAGTTCGGATGCTCCAGAAAATATAGTTGATTACTATTATCAATTGCAGCAAGGGTATGAATGCGTATTCGGTTCTCGGTTTATTAAAGGAGGAAAAGTAATTGATTATCCTATTCATAAATTGATAGTGAATCGTTTAGCTAATCTATTCATACAAATATTATTTGGGCTGAAATTTAACGATACAACGAATGCTTTTAAAATTTACAAAAAAGAAGTAATAGAGGGTGTTTCTCCACTTTTATCGCACCACTTCAATTTAACAGTTGAATTACCTTTAAAAGCGATAATTAGAGGTTATTCATATACAACTATACCAATCATATGGCGTAACCGTAAAACAGGGGTTTCTAAGTTGAAAATAAAGGAAATGGGTAGCCGATACTTGTTTATTGTTCTCTACGTATTTCTAGAAAAAATGCTTTCTAGGGGAGATTACAAACGTAAGCATACTAAGCATAGCTCGATTCGCATTAAAGCTTAATAATGGGATATTTTTAATTCTGAACATATGAACCAAGAAGAATACCTAAAAAAATTATACTCAAATCGTTTTGACTACAGGCAGCGAAAAGTTAAATATTCCTTATGGAAAGTATTAATTGAAAATTTCTTGCAAGAGTATATAAGCCTTGATTCGGTTGTTTTAGATATCGGAGGAGGATATTGTGAATTTATTAATCAAGTCAAAGCAAAAGAAAAATATTTAATCGATCTAAATCCAGACTCTAAACTCTTCGCAGCGCATAATGTCAAAATATTCAATGTAGACATTCTTAACGTCAAAGATAGAGAAGTAATGAAAACAGAATATGATATCATATTTGTTTCAAACTTTTTTGAGCATTTAAATAGTAAAGAAGAACTGGTAAGTTTGTTATTATTTTGCTTCAATCATCTTAATCCAGGAGGCTCTTTATTGGTAATTCAGCCAAATTATAAGTATTCTTATAAAGAGTACTACGATTTTATCGATCATCAATTACCAGTAACTCATCTTTCTCTAAAGGAAGTGTTAGAAGCAATTGGTTTTAAAATTAACATTTTAATTCCCAAGTTTTTACCTTTTTCTACTCAAGGTAGACCGACTTCACCAAAGCTTTTAAAATTGTATTTAAAATTACCATTGCTTTGGCTCTTTTTTGGCGGACAGATGTTTGTAAAAGCATCAAAACCTTTCTAGTTACGATAAAAATAAACAATTTGGAGGTAAAGCAGGTGAGCAGAAAAGTTTTAATTACAGGAGGGGCAGGTTTTGTAGGTAGCTCTTTGGGATTAGGGTTAGCGCAGCGCTATCCTGACTGGAAAATAACTGCTTTAGATAATTTGAAACGACGGGGTTCAGAGTTAAATTTGCCAAGACTAAAACAGGCAGGGATTGAGTTTATTCATGGTGATGTAAGAAATAGAGAAGACCTAGATCCTGTGGCAATGGAACCAGATTTGATTTTAGAATGTTCTGCGGAACCATCGGTCTTAGCTGGGTACGCTTCCCCTGGTTACGTACTAGAAACGAATTTAGTAGGAACTATTAACTGCTTGGAATTGGCACGGCAGACGCAAGCAGATTTTATCTTTTTGTCTACGAGTCGAGTTTATCCGATCGCGCATCTGAATGCTTTGAAGTTTGCAGAAACCGAAACTCGCTTTCAACTCTTAGATGAACAAATCTTACCAGGAGTATCAAGTCAGGGTATTTCCGAGGAATTTCCCTTAGATGGAGTGCGATCGCTCTATGGATCTACTAAATTGGCATCAGAGTTGCTCATCGCCGAATATGGTGATACCTATGGAATGAGAACTTTGATTAATCGCTGTGGTGTACTGACTGGCCCTTGGCAAATGGGTAAGGTCGATCAAGGTGTCTTTGCTTTATGGATGAGTGCTCACTATTTCCAGAAACTACTCAAATATATCGGTTATGGAGGTAATGGTAAGCAGGTCAGAGACTTCCTACATATAGCAGATTTATTAGATTTAATTGATATTCAGATTTATAAGTTAGAGCAACTGAAAGGAAAAACTTTTAATGTAGGGGGAGGTCTAGTAAATACCCTTTCTCTCTATGAAACAACCCAAATTTGCCAAAAAATTACTGGACATAGTATTCCTATTACTTCAGTACTGGAAAACCGCCCCGGCGATGTTCCAATTTTTATTACAGACGCTCGAAAAATTATGCTAGATACTGGGTGGGAACCAAAAGTAAATGCAGAAAAAACTCTGGCTGATATTTATAACTGGATTCATCAATTTAAAGACAAACTTAGTATTATTTTTTAGTTACTTACATTATGCTTGTGAAGAATAGTTACTCTTTAAAAAATTTTATTTTAAAAGTAGCTCTACCTATAGTAGCTTTTTGGACGGCCATACTTTTGCTTGGATATCCTATACCCAGCGTAGATGATCTTTTCTTTATTGGCGCAGCAATTAACTTAGCAAAAGGAGGGGAATTTATCAATCCTCTGATAGAAGCATGGAATGGAGTATTGAGTAGTGGAAAGTTTTACTTTCAACCGCCATTTCACTCTTATACCTTGGCGGGGTGGCTAAAAGTTGCGGGTATTAGTACAACTAGTTTCCTACTATTTCAATATTTATGCTATAATACTTTTTCTATATTTTGTGCATTAATTTTCAGATACTATGGTTTTCCTAAAGTAACGGCATTTGGTGCAACAGTTCTATTTGCTGTATGGCATTGTAACCCAAATCCATTTTATACTACAGGTTTTCGTCAAGATGCTTTGGGAATGGCTTATTTAGCTTTTGGTTTATGGCTACTAACTAAAGATAATTGGTGGCGATACTTTCTGGGATTTACTTTTCTAGAAAGTGCTGTTTTCACTTCACCAATTACCTCTGCTTACGGATTTGCTTTTGGGACAGCTATTGTAGCAAATAACTTCCTTTATAACCGCAGGTCGCAAAATAATAATCGTCAGTATATTTTTTTGATAGGGTTAACTTTTTTAGCAGCAACTAGCCTAGTTTTAGTTATATTCTTAATTTGTATCAATTTTGAGTTACAGGCTTTTATAACAGACTTTTATTTACACGCTTCCTTGCGGAGAACTTCAACTATTAATGCAATTCCTGTATTTATAATGCAGATTGTGCACGGTTATGGCGTGATTTTGAATTTACCCAGTTATATTCTATTTTTATTACTATCTATCGGAATATTCTTCAAACATTTATCTATTCCAATTGAGCGGAAAATTTTGTTCACTGCTTTAACGCTAGGAATTATTCTGAATATACTGCTCTATGCCTCCGCAATTGGATTTGTTTTTTTCTTTTGTTGGCTAGGCGTTTTATCAATTATTTCTCTGATGAAGAGGCGTTCAAAGATGCTAATATATTCCTCTATGGGAGCGGCTTTACTTTTATTATCGAGCCAGACTTTAAATATTATTTCTTTGTTAGGAAGAGAATACCCGGATGAATTAAGGCCCCAAGAAATCAGAAATTTTGTGATAGCTAATCCGAACAGAAAATACGCGATCGACGAAGTAGCAGCTAGGTTTGTTTTTGATTATAGACTTCCTAAAGATTCTACGTGCTGGAGTGCGATTAGACCAGCACCAGCTTCTTACCCATCAGCAGAAGACAAGCTACCTGATGTTATATGGATAGTTGCTACTTATAACTTAGGACGCTATATTCCAGAAATGCAAGCAGATTACCCAAAAGTTGAATTTATGGGTCGTAAATTTGAATCTTTACCAAAAAACCTTTTTGAAATTACCTTAATTCCTTAAATAAAAAATATGAAATTACTTGTTACGCTATTTTACTAAAAATTGTAAATTTTATATCTTAAAAATTTAGGATTTTAACCTATGATAATTCAACCGAACTCCTTGTTAAAAAGTCATTTACTGACAGTTGTTACTCCTATTTTTGCATTTTGGACAGTGCTGTTTTTTCTAGGATATCCTTTGCCTGGTATAGATGATATTTTTTTTACTGGCTCGGCAATTAACCTAGCTCAAGGAGGAGAATTTACCAACCCATACCTAGAAGCATGGAACTCGGCCTTGAGTAGTGGAAAATATTACTTTCAACCACCTTTTCACTCCTATACTTTAGCTGCGTGGTTAAAAATTGCAGGTGTTAGTACAACCAGCCTACGGTTATTTCAATATTTATGTTACAACTTATTCTCCTTATCTTGTGCCCTGTTATTAAGATTTTACGGTTTTCCAAGAATCACAGCACTTTGTACCACAGTTTTTTTTGCAGTATGGCAATGTAATCCCAACTTTTTCTACAGTCCAGGTTTCCGTCAAGATGCTTTGGGAATGGCTTATTTAGCTTTTGGTTTATGGCTACTCACTAAAGATAATTGGTGGCGATATTTTCTGGGATTTACTTTTCTAGAAAGTGCTGTTTTCACTTCACCAATTACCTCTGCTTATGGATTTTCTTTTGGTATTTCTATACTGACCATAAATTTTATTTATCGGAATAAGAATAAAAGTAATGCTCAGTATCTGACGACAATATACTTAGCTCTTTTAGCATCAACTGGTCTGGTTTTCACAATTTTCTTAGTTTGTATAAATTTTGAATTACAGACTTTCTTGTCAGACTTTTTACTAACTGCTTCTTGGAGACAAACTGCGACATTTAAAGGTTTTTACTTATTTATAACTATAATTTCTAGATCTTATGGCATAATTTTAAATTTACCTACTTATGTTTTATTTTTATTTTTATCTTTTCTACTTTTTTTAAAACGAAAATCCATACCTCTGCACATAAAATTTTTATTTTTTGGATTAACGTTAGGAATAATATTGAATATTTTTCTTTATGCTTTTGCAATCGGATTCAATTTTTTCTTCTGTTGGCTTGGTATTGTAACAATTATTTCAAAGTTTGGCTGGCATAAAAACATCAAAACTATTATCTCTGCAATAGCAATATTAGTTTTCTTGTCTAGTCAAAGTTTAAATATTATATTTTTAATAGGGAAAGAATATGAACCAGAATCAAGCTACCAAAAGATTAGAGAATTTGTAATAGCTAATCCTTACAAAAAATATGCTATAGATGAAACAGCGGCTAGGTTTGTGTTTGACTACAGGTTACCTAAAAATTCTACTTCTTGGACTTTTATGCAACCTCCAATTGGTGTAGCGCCAATATCATTAGAAGATAAGCCACCCGATATTACATGGATAGTTTCTAAATTTCGTTTAGAAGAGCGTTTTCCAAAAATGCTTATAGATTGTCCGAAAATTGAATTTTTTGGCAGGATATTTAATTCTCTACCCAAAAATCCATTCGATATCACAATAATTCCATAAGTAAACACGATAAATACTTGGTATAAGTTGTGAAAAAAACTTGTACATTAAAAACTATAAATTTTATGATCGCCCAGCATCCTTCCTATTCAAAAAAATTCATTTTAACGATAGTCATACCTATCATTTCCTTTTGGACGGTACTTTTTTTGTTAGGTTACCCTATACCTAGCATAGATGATCTTTTCTTTACTGGAGCAGCAATCAATTTAGCTAAAGGTGGAGAATTAACTAATCCGCTTTTAGAAGCATGGAACTCTACTTTAGTTAGTGGTAAATTTTATCTTCAACCACCTTTTCACTCCTATACTTTAGCTGCGTGGTTAAAAATTGCAGGTGTTAGTACAACCAGCCTACGGTTATTTCAATATTTATGTTACAATCTATTTTCCTTATCTTGTGCCCTGCTATTAAGATTTTACGGTTTTCCAAGAATTACAGCACTTTGTACCACAGTTTTTTTTGCAGCATGGCAATGTAATCCCAACTTTTTTTACAGTCCAGGTTTCCGTCAAGATGCTTTGGGAATGGCTTATTTAGCTTTTGGTTTATGGCTACTCACTAAAGATAATTGGTGGCGATACTTTCTGGGATTTACTTTTCTAGAAAGTGCTGTTTTCACTTCGCCAGTTATTGCTGCCTATGCAGCGTCTTTTGGCTTTGCAATAGTATTAATCAACTTTATTTATAGAAAACAGCAAAAAAGTAACGCAAAACAGTATTTATTAGTTCGATTATCAGCCTTGCTAGGAGGAACAGCATTAACTTTAATGCTTTTGTTACTATGTATAAATTTTGAATTGCAAGTATTTATAAGAGACTTTCTTTATCATGCTTCTTTCCGCCGAAATTCACCTATTTTTATAATGACGATTACCCAGGGTTTCGGTCCCATCTTATGGTTACCTACTTATATTTTATTTATATTATTTGCGGTGGGCATTTTCAAAAAACGTTACCTTATTCCATTAGATAAAAAAATGTTGTTTATAGCCTTAACTTTAGGAATTATTTTAAATATTTACCTTTACTCAGGGGCAATTTTGTTCGGGTTTTTCTTTTGTTGGATGGGTATTGCAGCTATAATTTTGCTTGGGAAATGGCCTTACAAAATAAAAATGTTTATCTGTTTAGTAGCAACCCTAATTTATTTAACTAGTCAGAGTATAAATTTTGTTGCCTTATTTGGAAGGGAAAGTCTACCTGCATCTCACTACAAAGAAATTAAAGAATATGTCTTAGCTAATCCTAATAAAAAATATGCTATTGATTCCGTTGCCGCTAGGTTTGTGTTTGACTATAAATTGCCAAAAAATGTTATTGACTGGAATTTTATGATGCCAGCTCCAGCGTCTGGGCCTTCATCGATAAAAGACAAACCATCGAACGTAACGGGCATTGTTTCTCGATTTCTAGTGGGCAATTTTGTTACAGATGCACAGGTAGATTATCCAAGAATTGAATTGCTAGGCCGAAAATTCAACTCGCTACCAAAAAAGCCTTTTGAACTTATCGTGATTCCTTAATTTTTTAATAAAAAAATAAGTAAATTATGATGTCAAATATTTTTTACTATTTCTGCAAAATCAAACTATATATATTAATAGGTTATCTCATACCTCTTGCATTACTGTTATGGTTTGTGGCTAACTTTAGCGTCAACGTTCCATTTTTAGATCAATGGGTATTAGTAGATTTTTTTGAAAAGGTAGAATCTAAAACTGCAAATCTTGGAGATTTATTTGCCCAGCACTTTGAACATAGGCTATTCATTCCTAGAATTATATTCACTATACTTGCATTCTCTTCTAATTGGAATGTCAAACTTGAACAGGGGTGTAGCGTTATATTGGCAATATTATCTTTCTACGCTATGTATAAATTGTCAGCTATTCAGGAGACTAATAACAAACAATTATTTCACTTGGCAAACATTTCAATTAGTATGCTTTACTTTTCATTAGTTCAGTTTGGTAACTGGCTTTGGGGATTTCAGCTACAATGGTATTTACCTAATTTTTGTATAATACTGGCAGTTTTTATTTTATATGTACCAAAAAGTTTGTCAGCTTACTTGAAGGTATTGATAGCAGGGTTATTTTGTTTTCTAGCGAGTTTTTCTTCATCTCACGGATTACTATCTTGGCTAGCTATGATTCCTGCTCTCCTTTATTTTGAAAGCAATAGCAGTCGAAGAAAAAAAATTATTTTAATATGGATATTAATGTTTATATTATGTTGCTTTATTTATAGTATTGGTTACCAAAAGCCAGCATCATCAACCGATTTATTTTTCTTTATAAAAAAGCCTTTAATTGCACTAGCATTTATATTAATGATGGTTGGCTCGTCTTCTGTGGGGTTAGTTATAAACCCTGCTCTTGCTGGATTTTTTATTATGATAAATTTTTTATTCTTGAATAGTTACTATTTTAAAAGTTTAGGTTCACAGTTTGCAAGAAATGCTGCTCCTTGGTTATCTTTGGGCTGGTTTTCTATGTTAGTTGTTTTAACGATCGGCTTAGGCAGAGTAGGTTACGGAGTTGGCAATGCTTTACAAACAAGATATACAACAGGCACAATATTAATAGTAATTTCTTGCCTTCAAATGTGGCGGTTGCTTGTTGATAATGAAAAAATATTAGAGAATAAAAAAAAGGATATTTCAATTTCAATAAGTTGCTTTATATTTGGCTTAATTACAGCATTTTTTATTGCTTATTCTACTCAGGGAATTGCAGACGGAAGAGAGGTATGGTTACAAAAGACTAGTGGTAAAACCTGTCTAGAAGTAGTTTATTATTTAGAGCAATCTGTTGAAGAATTACCTGATAGCTGTTTACATTCTATTACTGGCGAGCCGTTTAAAGGGCTTTTGAGAAGCTCAGTTGACGGGCTAAATCGTTTAGGATTCAGAACTTTTCCAACAGATATAAAATTTGCGATCGCATCTAAAAAACTTTATGGAAATATTGAGATACCTGCTCAAACTGACAAGTTCATAACTCTGCCAAAAGATATGAGTATAAAGCTTTCTGGTTGGGCTGGCTTGCCAGATGCTCGCGAACAGCCAAGAGTTGTTTTATTTTCTTATGGCGATCGCAAAACTTTTTTCGCTAATGCAGTTATAAAATTACCAAGACCTGAAATAGGGAGGATACTTAAGCATAGTCGATATTCTAAAATAGGTTGGGATCGATTCGGATGGGAAGTTAATATTTCAGGCCAATCTTTACCAGTAGGTGAAAACTTAATTAAAGCTTGGGTATATGATAAAAATAATAAAAGGTTTGTGCAATTAAATAACATTCTCAAACTCAAAGTAATAACTGATTGACATAAAAACAACTAATGCGAAGAATGGCCTAATCAGTAGTAATTTTCTTTGAAAGCCTTTTAATAATAAGTTTTTATGGAAAATTTTAAGTCTTATTAAACTTTGATGATTTAATTAATAAAGTAGGTAAATGAACATAATTTCTATTGTTACTGGCCTTCCCCCTACTACTGATGGAGTAGGAGATTATGCTTTAAATATAGCTAGGCAACTCCGGCAATATTTTGGGATAGAAACACATTTTATAGTTGGCAATCCATTATGGGATGGAGCAATTGATATAGAGAGATTTCCAGTTCATCAGGTGACGGAACATTCAATAGAAAGTTTATTGTATGCGCTAAAAAACAACTCCGAACAAATATCTACCGTTTTACTACATTACGTAGGCTATGGTTATGCCAAACGCGGTTGTCCTTTTTGGTTAATCAACGGGTTACAAAAATGGCGCAGCGTAAACAAAGACCACTCTTTGCTCACGATGTTTCACGAACTTTACGCTAGTGGGCCAATTTGGGCAAGTTCGTTTTGGTTATCCTCAGTGCAAAAAAATTTAGCTGTACGCTTATCTAGGATAAGCGATCGCTGTCTTACCAGTGAAGAACGCTATGCTCAACTTCTTCACCAGTTTACACTAGGCAAACAGGCATCAATTCCTAACTTACCAGTTTTTTCTAACATTGGAGAACCAGAACAAGTACCTCCGCTTGCACAACGTCCTCGAAAATTAGTAGTATTTGGCAGTGGCAGCAATCGACAGCGAGTTTATCAAAGATCTTTAGCGTCTTTAAAGCGATGTTGTCAAGAATTGGAGATTGAAGAAATATTAGATGTAGGGCCACTTATCAATCTTGATTTTTCTTCAATTAATGGAATACCTGTGGTCAAGACAGGTAAAAGAACCGCACAAGAAATTAGTACAATCTTATTAAGTTCTATAGCTGGTTTCTTTGACTACAATACAGAGTATTTAGCTAAATCTACTATCTTTGCTGCTTACTGCGCCCACGGATTAATCCCGATCGGAATATTTTATAGCGATCTGGAGTTCAATGGTCTGTCAGCTGGGAAACACTACTGGCTAGAAGACCGTCCTACAGGAAGGCTAAACTTAGAAGTAGCACAGGCGATCGCAAACAATGCCCATGCTTGGTATCAAACCCATAACTTATCAGTACACGCTCAAATTTTTGCGACTCAATTTAAAGAAATTGTGGCCAATTAGCAAGAAAAACATCATATCGTAATTCACTATGAATCAAGCTCTCAAAACACAGCGTCAATTAGCAGCAGAAATCAGTGGCGGTATTAGTACCGATCCAGTCTATACAGCTTTTGAGAGAATATTAGTAGAACTTGATTTGAAAGGAGATATTTTAGATTTTGGAGCGGGTACTGGTAATCTAACTCAACGTATTCAAAAATTAGAACGATTCCATTCAATTACTGCTATTGATATTATCGAACATTCTCCAAAAAACGATAGTTCAATTAGGTGGGTCAAAGCAGATTTAAACGAACCAACAAATTTACCCGATCGAATATTTGACGTGATTGTTTCGGCAGAAGTAATCGAACATTTGGAAAATCCTAGAGCCGTTGCACGAGAATGGTTTCGTCTACTTCGTCCCGGTGGAACTTTAATTTTTAGTACGCCAAATAATGAAAGCTGGCGAGCTTTGTTAGCTCTGTTATTTCAAGGACATTTTGTATTATTTGGTGATAGCTCATATCCGGCTCATATCACTGCACTGCTGCGTAAAGATGCACAACGTATCTTGTGCGAAGCAGGTTTTTTAAGCCCCCAATTCTTTTTTACTGACGTTGGTAGCATTCCTAAACTTCCCAAACTTACCTGGCAAATGGTTTCAGGCGGATTATTTAAGGGTATTCGTTACAGCGATAGTTTTCTGGCAATTAGTAAGAAACCTGAATAAGAAATGAAAATTCTGCTTTACTCTTCAGTATTTTGGCCTTCTACAGGAGGTGTCGAAACTATCACCGCTACTTTAGCAGAAAATATTGTACGCTTAGGCCACGAATGTATAGTTGTTACTGAAACTGTTATAAAAAAAGAGGATGAACGTCTTTACAAAGTAATTAGGAAACCTTCCTTAAAACAGCGATTAATACTGTCTAAACAATGCGATTTAATTCATTCTAATGGCGCTAGCGTAGCGATGTTTCCCTTCGCGAAATTAAATAATAAACCTTTTATATGGACTCATAATGGATACCAAATTTTATGTATTGATGGTTTGGGCTGGGTAGATGGGGAGCCTGCTCCTATGAGTCCTATAAAATCATTAAAATATCATTTCAAAAAAAATGGGTTAAAATTTGTTTTAAAAGAGTCAGTTAAACTAGCTGTTAGACGCTATGTTGCTAATAATGTTGATTTGAATATTGCTTGTTCAAATTGGGTTGCCAAACGTCTACAATGCAAAAAACAAGTTGTAGCATATACACCTTATTCGTTAAGTAAATTTAAATCATCACAAAATAACCAAAATTTCAAGTATGATTTTCTTTATGTGGGAAGATTAGTAAGTGAAAAAGGAGTCCCCGATTTAATTAAAGCCTTTCATTTGTTAATTTCTAGCTCCAACTACAGTAATAAAACGCTGGCAATTGTTGGAGATGGTAATATTAGACAATCTTTAGAAAATTTGGTACGAGAACGTAATTTGACAAGTCAAGTATTTTTCTTTGGTTCTAAGTCAGGCGATGAATTAGTAAAAATTATTAGTAATTCTCAGATTGCTGTCGTACCATCAGTTTGGGAAGAACCTTATGGAGGTGTAACACTTGAATTGTTAGCGGCGGGTAAAAATTTAATTGTTTCTGAATGTGGAGGACACGCAGAATGTTTGGGAGATGCTGGACTAAAGTTCAAAAATGGAGATATTCAATCTCTTTACCAGTGTATGGTTAAATTACTTGAAGACCAATCTCTAGCAAAGCAACAAATAGAAAAGGGAGCAAGCCAATTAAAGAATTTTGATGAATTTGAACTAACCAAAAAATATTTAAAAATTTATGAAGAAGTAATTGATTCAAAATTAGCACAAGGTAGCTAATTAATGTCATATAATAGCAATCGTCCATCCAAAACGTAATGATAAAAATGAACGATCTCCAAAAATCAGACTTTTCTTATAATCAAGATTATTATGCTTCCCACTATGGCAGAATTTTTGCTAACGATAAGTATTACAAGTTGCTTTCTCTTTATTGGAAAAAAGCCATTTTTGATGCTAATGATATAGACTCTAGAGTTTCTATTTTAGACTATGGTTGCGGTTTAGGACAAGTTTCCGATTCTTTGGTAAACGTAACTTATTTTGACAGTTCAGAATTTGCTGTAAATTTCTTGAAAGAAAGAGGAAGAAAGGTCGTAAACTCTATTGAAAATATTCCTCAAAATGAATTTGATTTCTTGTTATCATCTCATTCTTTAGAACACTCTTCATCGCCTAAAAATGAATTACAAAGTTTTCATAACTATGTTAAAAGAGGGGGGAAATTAATTTTGATTTTACCTGTAGAAGTCTACTTAAAACCAAGCCTTAATCCAGACAACGATCGACATTTTTATTGTTGGACATTTCAGACAATTACTAATCTTCTTTTCCATTGCGATTGGCGTCCGGTTTTCCAAAATAAATTATATGGGCCTTTTTTATTAAACAAACTTGGTTCCGTGCTTGATGAAAAAAACGCTGTAAAAATTGCACATCTTTTAGGAAAATTAAAAAAGAATTATCCATCAATCATGACAATTGCCCAGTCGGTTAAATAAGGTTGGAGTTATATAGTGAAACTGCTAATTGCTTTACTATTGGTTGTTATTATAATTGCGATCTCTTCTGTTAACTGGCGGCGTTCCGTTAAAGCTGTATTTTTTATCCTTGTTATTGAGGGAGCATTGAGAAAATGGGTATTACCTCAAGCAAGTGAAGTAATTTACTTCTTGAAAGATTTTGTTCTTTTAGGAGCTTATCTTAAATATTATATCTTTTCAAGACAAGAACAAAAATTTCCTATTAGAAATCACTTTCTTAATGGGCTGATATTGTTAGTAATTCTATGGTGTTTATTGCAGGCTTTTAATCCCAGTTTGGGTTCTACTATTATAGGTATTTTCGGATTAAAAACTTATCTATTTTACATACCTTTAATTTGGATGATGCCAGCTTTATTCCCTACAGAAGAAGATTTATATAGATTTTTACGAGCGCATCTTTTATTAATTATTCCTGTAGGTATATTAGGTATTATTCAGTTTTTTAGTCCTCCCTCTAGCCCCATAAATTCTTATGTTCAAACTGATGTTGTTCAGGTGGATGTAGCTACATTTGTGGGTGGAGATTTAGCAAGTCAAGGAGTAAGAATTACAGGTACTTTTTCATATATTAATAATTATGCAGCTTACTTACTAGCGTGTTTTGGGTTACTGATTCCGTTAATTTCAATTAAGCAACAAAAGTGGTGGCAGGTAGCGACTATTTTAGAATTATTGTTATTAACTATTAATGCTTTTATGACTGGTTCTCGGAGTACGGTTTTTAGTTCTATTTTATTTTTAATGGGTTATCTAGTTATTAAAGGTCTAACTAATCCTTCTACTATTTTCAGAATAATAAAGCCTTTTTTGATACCGGGAATACTGATTATTACGGCTGCTCTTTTCTGGTTTCGCCGTGCTTTAGATGCTTTTGTAACGCGCACTAGCTCTACTAATGATATATCCACACGCATTTTGGGAACTTTGACAGAACCATTGTCTTTTATTCAATATAAAGCAATTGATGGGTTTGGAACTGGTGCAACACATCCAGGAAGCGTAGCACTTCGGAATGCGTTAGGTTTACCATATGGGGAAAGAATACCTGTAGGTTTTGAGGGAGAAATGGGCAGGATTGCTTTAGAGCTAGGACCGATCGGTTTTATTTTTTGGTATGGTTTAAGAATTAGTATAATTATTGCGCTTTTTATAGTCTTTTGTAAATTGAAAAGACCTTTACTTAAGCAATTAGCATTAGCAGCTTTTCTCATCCAAGGGCTTTGGATCAATGGCCAACTTGTTTTTCACCACACTTTTGCAATTTACTACTGGTTTTTCACTAGTTTTGTTTTTCTTTTACCTCAATTAGAATTAGTGACAAATTGGCAACAACAATTACAATGGCTGCACTTTAATGTCCAATCCACGTATCTCTCTGATTCACCCGATGGGCAATCCGAACTCCCGTGAAGCTGCACTAGCTATTTGGGAGACTGGCTTGCTTTATGAAGTGATTACAACGATTGCTTACAATCCAAAAGGGTGGGTACCGCGTAGCTTAAATTTACTCCCAAAAGAGATTAAAAACCAAGTTGCTTCTGAATTGGGCCGACGGACATGGATGATGCCAGATGATGTTTT
Organism: Leptolyngbyaceae cyanobacterium; assembly: GCA_036703985.1. Classification (GTDB taxonomy): domain Bacteria; phylum Cyanobacteriota; class Cyanobacteriia; order Cyanobacteriales; family Aerosakkonemataceae; genus DATNQN01. The sequence continues at coordinate 141,177 of DATNQN010000057.1, read as the reverse complement.
TATGCGAACGCATCCCTGGAAAGAATTGTTAAGAATAGGCTTGGTACGAACCGGGCTAACTTACCCTTTGGGTTTTGGGCCTCAAGGTCCTGCCGATTGGATTTATGCTACGCTAGATCGCCATGTTTCTAAGCATCATCTTCAAGGCGTCGATGCAGTTTACGCTTACGAAGATGCCGCTGCTAGTACGTTCCAAGCTGCTAAGCAACAGGGAATTTATTGCTTATACGATTTGCCAATTCTTTTTTATCGTATGAGTCGCCAAATCCAGGCAGAAGAAGCAGAACGCTTTCCAGAATTTGCTGGAGCATTACAAGCTACTCAAGAACCTGCTTGGAAAATTGAGCGTAAGGAACAGGAAATTCAGCTAGCAGATCGTATTTTTGTTGCCTCTTCTTTTGTTGAGTATTCATTAGTGGAAGCCGGGGTTAAACCGGAAAAAATTAGGGTAATTCCTTTTGGCGCACCAGTTGATTACTTTCTTCCCAAACCCAAACAGGATAAACTTTTTCGAGTATTATTCGTCGGTCGAGTCGGTCCTCGAAAAGGAGTTCACTATTTATTACAGGCATGGCAAGATTTAAAATTAACAAAAGCAGAGTTACAACTAGTAGGAATTAATGAATTCCCTGATATTTACTTAGAAAAATATCAAAATAGTATTTGTTATGTTCCATCTGTTCCCCATGCCTCATTAAATGATTATTATAGTAGGGCTAATGTATTGGTGCTTCCTACGCTTGTTGAAGGGCTTCCTTTGGTCGTATTAGAGGCAATGGCTTGCGGTATTCCCGTAATTACTACTCCTAATGCTGGTGTGGCTAATATTATTAATAATGGGGTAGAGGGTTTTATCATACCCATTCGTGATGTGGTCGCGCTTAAGGAGAAAATAGAATGGTGTTATAATCATCCTTTAGAATTAGCTGAAATGGGAAAAGCCGCTCGCATCAAGGCTGAAAAGTTAACTTGGGCTTTGTATAGACAAAGATTGGCAGAGCAAATAAAGCAAGTGGTTTTTGCCAAAAAAATTCATGCCTAAAACTCTCATTCCGTCCCTGTAAAGTTACAATTTATTATTTTGGGTTCTAGGAAAAAGAGGGCGTAAAATTAAGAATTGGGCTGACCTATTAAGGTGCAGAATGTGAGTTAAAATATAAAGTCAGCTAATTACAATAAGTGACGCTAAATCATAAAAATTATCCAACTAAAAGTGTAATGTCTGCTAAATCAACGCTTATCCATCTTTGGTTTCCTAATATTTTTGATTTTAAAGGAGGAATTCAAACCTACTCAGCCTTTTTGCTGTCGGCGTTACAAAATTTATACCCAAATATTCGTTATCAAGTTTTCCTCAAGCACGATACTCGCTCCTCACCCAATTTTTCTTTTTTACCTAGTACCTATTTTAACTTTGCCGGAACTGCACCACCCATTTTACGTACACCATATTATGCTGCTCAACTGATCGGACAAGGACTCTGGCAAAAGCCCAATCTAGTTATCTCCACGCATCTGAATTTCACAATAGCTGCTTATTGGTTGAAACGGATCGCCAATATTCCATATTGGGCTGTTGCTCATGGTGTAGATGCTTGGAACATCGATCGCCCAGCTTTACAAACTGCGCTCCAGAACGCCGATCTCATTATCTCTGTAAGTGGCTATACTCGCGATCGCCTTTTGAAAGAGCAAAACCTCGACCCCCGAAAAGTAGTGCTACTACCAAACACTTTTGACTCCAGCCGCTTTCATATTGCCTGTAAACCGGAGTATCTCCTCAAACGTTATGGGCTAACACTGGATAATAATATTATCCTAACAGTAGCTAGACTTGACAAGAGCGATGGATATAAAGGTTATGACCAAATTATTCAAGCTTTGCCGGAAATTCGGCAACAAGTTCCCCATGTTCGCTATATTTTGGTAGGAAAAGGAAACGATCGCCCTCGCATTGAGTATTTAATTGCACAACTTGGTTTAGCAGATTGCGTTACATTAACGGGATTCATTCCTGATGAAGAACTTAACGATCATTACAATCTCTGCGATGTTTTTGCCATGCCCAGCAAAGGAGAAGGATTTGGCATTGTTTACCTAGAAGCATTAGCTTGTGGTAAACCTACTTTAGGAGGTAATCAAGACGGAGCAATTGATGCGCTTTGCCACGGTGAATTGGGAGCTTTGGTTGACCCTGATAATATAGGAGAAATTGCTCGAACAATCGGACAAATTTTACAACATACTTATCCTAATCCCTTGCTTTATCAACCAGAAATGTTACGAAATAAAATTAAAGAAATATATGGTTTTGAAAAATTCCAACAAAACCTATCAAAATTAATGGCAAATTGGCAAGAGAGAGAGCATTAAGTGAAAGTTTTACACGTGATACCTTCGGTTAGTCCGGCATTGGGTGGCCCTACTCAAGTAGTTTTAAATTTAGTAAAATCTTTGCGGGGATGGGGGGTAGATGCAGAGATCGTTACCACTAATGATAATGGTGCTACTTTGCTAGATGTTCCTTTAAATAAAAAGATAGATTATGAAGAAGTTCCTGTCTGGTTTTTGCCTCGCTTTTCTCCACCATTAAAAGAGTATATTTTTTCCCCAGCTATCACTAAATGGCTTTGGCAAAATATCAGAAACTATGACATTTTAGATAATCATTATCTTTTTTCTTATGCTTCTACTTGTGCTGGCGCGATCGCGCGTTCCCAAAAAGTACCCTATACGGTTCGCTCGATGGGACAACTCGCTCCTTGGGCACTCGAACAAAGCCGGCTGAAAAAGCAAATTTATTCATTTTTAATTGAAAGACACAACTTAAATTGTGCCGCAGCTATTCATTGTACATCCCCAGGAGAAGTAGAAGATGTAAAAAAATTGGGGATTAAAACTCCGACCATTACTTTGCCTTTAGGGGTAAATCAGCCAGTTTACTGGCCAAATGCCAAGCAAATAGTTTGTGAAACTTATGGCATTCCTACCGCAACGCCTATAGTGCTATTTTTATCGCGCCTGCACTACAAAAAACGCCCGGATTTATTAATTGAGTCTCTTGGCAAACTAGCCGAGCAAAAATATGATTTCCATCTGATATTAGCAGGATCGGGAGAAACGGAGTATCTCAATTACTTAAAAGGTTTAGTTTCATCCTTCGGGTTAAGCGAACGAACCAGTTTTCCTGGTTTTGTAATGGGTAAAGATAAGGAATTACTATTACAAGGCTCGGATATCTTCGTATTGCCATCTTTTTCGGAGAATTTCGGAATTGCTGTTGCAGAAGCCATGTCTTATGGATTACCCCCGATCGTCACTCCAGATATCCAAATTGCTCCTGATGTGGCTTCTGCAAAAGCTGGATTAGTTGTAGCAGGGGAAATCGAACCTTTAGCAGATGCGATCGCGCAATTGCTAAACTCTGCCCAACAAAGACAAAATATGGGTGAAAATGGCAAATCTCTAGTCAAACATCTTTACTCTTGGAGCGCGATCGCATCGCACTTAAAATACGTTTATAGCTATATCATCGATAAGCAAACAATTCCCAACCATATTACTTTTCCCTAAACGAAGAATGTCTTACTCTCAACGCTTATTACAACAAGGTAATCCGCTCACTCGCCTAGCTCACCGTTCCCGTTTTGCCTCTGTTTTAAACGTGCTTGAAAATACTAAATATAAGCAAGCACTGGATTATGGCTGCGGCGATGGTTGGTTACTAAAAACTGCTTATGAAGAAGGAGTGATTACTTCTGGAATCGGCATTGATGTAGCAGATTATATGTTGGCAGCTTGCCAGGAAATTTTTGTAGACATCCCGGGCTTTCAATTTGGCAGACCTGAAGAAATTTACCAGAAAGTCCCAGCCAACAGTTGCGATTTAGTTTTTTGCACTGAAACTCTCGAACATATCGGTCATCCTGAAAAAGCTTTAGAGCAAATTTTATACTATAGTCAACCGGGAGCCAAAATAGTAATTTCGGTTCCGATCGAAATCGGGCCATCTCTAGTATTCAAACAAATGGGACGTTATTTTGCTAACCTGAGAGGTAGCTACGGCTACGAACGTTATAAATTTGATGAGCTTTTTTCAGCAGCTATTTTATGGAACACCAATAAGTTTAATTCGTCTCATTCTATCCAGTCAGATTATACGGGACATAAAGGATTCGATTACCGTAAATTAGAAAAGATCTTACAAGAAAAAGTGACAATTGAAAAAACTGTATTTTCTCCTTTTCCTTGGAGTGGCAATTTATTAAACAGTACGGTAATTTGGGTTTGTAGGGTTAATGCTTGAAAAGTGTTAGACAAAATAAAAAAATGGCAAAAGAAAAGAGGTTTTAGTAAAAAACTAAAATACCTTCGATTAAGCGGTTTAGCGATCGCAATTTTCATAATGGTGCTAATTACGACCATTCCCCTACGTTTGACGATCGCTTACTTGCAAGCACCTCAACCCCAAGCCATTCTAACCCTCGGTGCTTGGATCGATCGAGAACTGTTCACCGCCCAATTTGCCAGTACCCGTCCTAATTTAGAAATCTGGGTTTCTTCGGGAACGCCTCCGGAAACAGCTAGTGCGGTTTTTCGCGCTTTTAATATTCCAGACAGCAGAGTACATATTGACCGACGCGCAGTCGATACGGTGACCAATTTTACATCTTTAATCGGTGATTTTAAAAGCCGCCAGATTCGACATCTTTACCTAATAACTTCCGATTACCATATGGCCAGAGCGAAAGCGATCGCCACGATCATTCTCGGTAGCCAAGGTATCGCTTTTACCACACTGGGCGTTCCATCCCAACAACCAGCAGAATCCCCCCTTCGGATCGCTCGCGATGTTGGCCGTTCCATCATTTGGGTCGTCACGGGTCGTACTGGTGCCAGCCTGAATCCCAGCTTGGAGGCTTCTCGATGAAGATCCCAGCTAAATATTGGATACCCAGTTCTGTATTGCGCGTTTTGATCGTTACTGACTTAACGCTGCGATTTGCTTTTGGCTTAGGTAGTCCTGCCTTAGTGCAAGCAGACCCCTACACTGGTTATCGCTTTCAACCAAATCAAAAAATATTTCGATTTGGTAAACGCATTGAATACAATCAATATTCCCAAAGATCAAAACCTATTACAGAAAAAAAAACACCTGGAAAATTAAGAATATTAATGGTAGGCGACTCAGTTCTCAACGGTGGTAATCCCACAGATCAGAGCCAAATCATCACAGAACTGTTAGAAAAAAAATTAACTGAATCTCAACATAATGCAGAAGTTCTTAATGCTTCTTCTGGTTCCTGGGGCATCGGTAACCAACTAGGATATTTGCGGGAATTTGGCACTTTTAATGCCGATCTAGTTATCCTACAAATTGGTAATCACGATCTTACTCAACCCACCAGTACTAGTAAGGTAGTTGGCCATCATTTATCTTTTCCTAATCAACGACCTTTATTAGCGAGCGAAGAAGCTTGGAATCGTTACATCTGGCCAAATTTAGCTGGGAAATTAGGATTGAATTTTTCTCCTATTAGCGATCCTCTACCTCCCACATCTTCTACTCCAGACGAGCAATTTAAGCAGAATATGGAAAGCTTAAAACAGATAGTAATGTTAGTAAGAAGTAAAAATATTCCCGTGTTTGTTTTATATACGCCAAATTATGATGATTTGTTACCCAAACATCAAATACTAAAGTATAAGCCCGAGTTTTTTAGACTCTTAAAAACTTGGAAAGTTCCCGTGATTGACATTCAAACAGCTTGGTCGAATTTACCACCCACAATAGTAGAAACTTATTATCGAGATTGGGTACACTTAAATGTGCCAGCAAATAATGCGATCGCTAAAATCTTGTTCGATCGATTATGTGCGAGTCGTCAATTACCAAGCTGTTCTTTATCTACCCACCCATGAATTAAAAATTGAAATTTTTCTTTGTTTATAGATAAATGTTACTTATTTATAATGGCCGAGTCAGTAAGGCAACGATTACTTCATTCGGACAATTTTTTATCAAGAGCGATCGCTCTTGACAAACCATCACCAACTGAACTTAGATACCTGAGGGCTAGGCTACCGAACTAGCCGAATCATTTAGCATTTTTAAATCATTTGTTACTGTATCAGGTGTTCCAGTAATTAAACGGTAACTTCGTATAAATTATGTTGAGTATTTATGTCTTCTACCAAAAGGAATAAATTTAAATGCGGAGAAATTTTTATACAATCTACTCAGCACAACTCCGGAATAATAAAAAACGATTTTGTAGAGGTTAAAGATGGATCTAGAGATGGAGGCAGAGTCACCAAAAATCAGGCTCTTCAAACGAGGTCTCTCCTTCTTTTGGTTGGAACAGCAAAAATTAACCGCCCCTGGAGAAGGGATGGCCCTAGTTTAGCGATTAAATTTTTGACCTTACAGAAACGTTTAGGGCATTATAAATGGAAATTCTAGAAGGGGAACATAAGTTGCACCAGTTATTGACTCATCGATCGGGTGGTATGAGGAATGGATTCGTTAAAAAACCATACAGTCCAGTAAAACTGTCGATCGTTACTCAGTTTTATCCACCCGACTACGCGGCTACCGGGCAACTCATTGAAGAGCTAGCCAACCAGTTAAGGCAAAATGGCCTTCACATACATATTTTTACCGGGCAACCCGGGTATGCCTTTCAGAAAGAATCAGCGCCTAATCAAGAGATCAAAGACAGAATGCTGATTAGGCGATCGCGCACCTCCCGGCTTTGGCCCAGTCGCATTCGAGGCAAAGCTGTCAACGGTCTTTTATTTTGCGTGCGATCGGGATTACATTTACTGAAAAACTGTTGGAGAGGAGATGTCTTACTCGTCACCACCGCACCCCCTTTCCTACCAATTTTGGGCTACCTAGCTTACTTTTTCTTTGGCGTACCTTATGTTTGCTTACTTTATGATTTGTATCCAGATATTGCTATTGAATTAAACGTTATCCCCGGTCGCCACTGGTTAGTTCGCTTCTGGAATGCCCTTAACCGGGAAATTTGGCAAAATGCCCAAGGATTGATCGTTCTCAGTCCCTCGATGAAAGACCGCATCGTAGCCAAATGTCCGGAAGTCGCTGATAAAATTTCCGTCATTCACAGCTGGGCCGATCCCAGTTGGATTGTTCCTATAGCCAAACAAAATAATTGGTTTGCTCACAAATACAATTTAGTAGAAAAATTTACAGTCCTTTACTCCGGTAACATGGGGCGCTGCCATGATATGGAAACAATTATGGAAACGGCTAGACTTTTGCAAGATCAGCCGATCCAGTTTGTTTTCATCGGTGATGGTGCAAAACGGCAACTCTGTCAAGAGCAAATAGCTACTTTAGGATTAAAAAATTGTTTATTTCTGCCTTATCAGGATAAACAGTATCTTCCCTATTCCTTGACCGCTTGTGACTTATCCTTAGTCAGTATTAGTCCGGGAATGGAAGGATTAGTTGCTCCCAGCAAACTTTACGGCATCTTAGCAGCTGGGCGTCCGGTAGCAGTGCTTTGCGAAGAACATTCTTATCTAAGAAAATTGGTAGAAGAAGCTAAATGCGGTGCTTATTTCCCAAATGGGGATGGCAAGGGGTTAGCTGATTTTATTCTTCAGTTAGCAGAAGATAAATCGTTGGCTAGCCAAATGGGTAAGGCGGGTCGTCACTACCTCAAATCTAACTTCACCTTAGAAATCATCGCCCAGCAATACTCCCAGGTATTGGATCGAGCTACATCTTCAGATGTAGAGCCAAAACCTTCGATCGCCATTAAAGAAGCACATTAGTAAATCACTTATTCGCTCCTCTCTTCTCCTCTCCTACTTATCTTCTGGATTGAGGCGAATCATCTCCCAAGTCGTGTACGTTCCGATCGGACTCCAAATTACATAAGGGAGTAACAAAAGAGCCGCCCATCCAGAAACCGTCCACGCGGTAAACAGCAAAATAATTCCTAAAATAGAACCCACAGCACCAATAATCGTGCCAGTTTTCAGGCTGCGAAGTCTAAACATGACTGGCGTGTATGCAATGATGGCAATTTCCACTAACAAATAAAACGCCATCAGCCACCAAGTTCTGGCGCTACCTGGGTCTGCTTCCCATACAATATAAGCTGACCAGCCACCACATATAAAAATAAAAGTCCAAATAAAAGGAATTGCAAATTCAAAAGTTAGCCATCTGGGGCGCTGCAAACGTTTAAACCATTTCACATCATCGGGGCTAGCTAAGTTGCTGGCTAGAGCAACTAATATCGCTACCGCCGCAATTACCATCCAGGATCTAATCATCCCCTTTCCTTTGTTTTACTCGCTAATGCGCGATTATCTGTAGCGATCGTGTCAGGTTACAGGATAAATTTAATCAACCGTTGGTGGGAAGTGTCTATCAGTCTTAAGGTTGGAATTTTTAACGTCTTGCTAACAGGCGAAGAGCGCTTTTTCTTTTAACCGCAGATGAATACAGATAAACGCAGATGTAGGAGATAGCCTTGCCGTAGGCTACGCAGATGAAGAAAGTGCGATCGCACTTTTTCAAGTTTCTATTTTGCTCTACCCATTCGTTCTTTTGCCAAGTCGTAAGCTGGATCGTGTTCGACAAAACTTACAACATAAACTCGTTTAGGGGCTGGTGATTCGTAAACACGATATACTAAGCGATAGGAAATTCCCCCAAAGTCTATATCTAGGGTGCGAAAGTCTTGTAAACGACCTTTTAAATCGTGATTAGGGAAACCTTTACAACCGTAAGGATCGGAAGATAAAATAGGGCGATATTCATCGCTAAAAGCTGCGATCAGTTCTGATGGAAGTGCTGGTAAGTCTTCACTGATAACTAGCGGGTGAATTTGGAAAATATATTTAGATTTTGCAGCCAACTTTCCTCCCTATACCATTGTATTTTGATTGAAATGGGAGTTTTTTGTAGCTATGTTTTCTACGTTTTTCTTAAACTGGCTGACAGTCACAATTTGCCATCCCTGTGCTTTCAATGCTTTGATTTCTGGGTCGAATTCTTCATCATCTTCAACAATAGTAATAGCTTGAGTGGGATCGTCTGGATAGACAATTGTAGGCCAAGCTTCATCGGGTGTTTGAAGTGCGGCTTCTGAAACTCGTTGGATGCGACGCAATAAGTCTTGATGCGCTTTGCGATCGCTTGGCGCTACTTCAATTTCCATTTCCAAAGTTTTGACAAGGTACTCTAAGTCTTTAAGCACAGTTTCCAGGGGATGCTGTGTAATTTTTTCTGTCTGTAAGGTGCTGATTTCTGACATGGGTTGATTGTTGCTATTATTGCAACTATTTTAACTGAGTTGGTTTGGAAAAGGCGATCGATCTTTTTTTAACCACAGATGGAACACAGATGAACACAGATGAACGCAGATGAAAAAAGTGCGATCGCAATTCACTAAAGTACTACCAACGGTTTATCTTCTTCCCAAGAAACCGATTGCTCAAGTTGTCCTAATTCGGCAAATTTTTTAGCAGCTAGCAAAGATGTCTGTAAATCAATACATAATTTGGCCGGATAATTTCCCTCTTGTCCACCAACAACTAACTTTTCTATTTTCTCTGGTTTTGATAAATCTACTAAGTTAGTGAAACTGATGTTATCGAAAGTTACATTAACAATATATTTTTCTGATTCACCGCCGCCAATTGTCATATAAGTTTCCTCATCAGCGCCTAATGTGACTAAAGTTTTGTTTTTACCATTTAAGTCGCGGATGGCTGATTCTATTTGATTCCAATTGGGATTTTCGATAAATTCCCCTTTATCTCTGTTGTCAATCCAGTTTTCTATTGATAAATTTGAAACAAACATTATTCCCTCCTTCTGTTTGGTGGTTTAACGGTGATTGTCTTGATTTCGCTAGGAGTAATAATTTCTAACTCTTCTATACCTAACTGCCAAGCCATAGAGTTTACACCTCCTCTTATACCACAAGCAGCACAAAGAGCGCGATCGACAATTAAACGAGCTTTTCCTCCTCTAATTCCTGCATCTGCTACTTGCTGAAAAGCATCTGCTTCGGCGTGAGTTTTGGTAATGGGATTTACCTTGAAAGTTATCTGCCGAGGATTGGGATTACTGCCAGAATTGATGCCAAAGAAACTTTGATTAGCTATTTCTATTTTAGCTATGGTTGATTTATCTGTTTCGCTACCTGCGGCAGGTAGCCCAAGGCGTTGTCTATATTCAGCTAGTTCATTAAACACTCTATTCGGTTTTTGGCCAATTTGGAAGCATCACTCTTATTTTATTTAATTATTAATCCTAAATCTACCAGCCACACTTCACCAGGTTTAAGGTTCATCAATTAAATCTAATACTTCTTGTTCAACTATTCTGGATCGAAGAATATCTAGCGCATCTCGATCTGCCAGATCGATTAGTTCTGCAATACATTGTCGCACTTGTTCAGCAATATCAGGCTGCCATTGGCTTAGTTTTGTGTCAAGTTCTTGAACTAAAGCATCCATTGCAGGTTCTCACAGGGATAATTGTTGTGTTTAATCCCATCTTAGATTATCTACCAGCAGGCTAGTGCGATCGATCTTTTTTAACCGCAGATGAAGACAGATAAACGCAGATGTAGGCGATAGCCTTGCCGTAGGCTACGCAGATGAAGAAAGGGCGATCGCATTTTTTTACTATTGTAGTTTTGTTTGCCCGATCGATCTTTTATTTTAACCACAGATGAACACAGATGAACACAGATGAACACAGGTGAAGAAAGGGCGATCGCACTTTTTTACTATTCTAGTTTTTTTGGCCTGATCGCTCTTTTTTTACAACAGATGAGCCACAAATAAATGCAAACGAATAATTTTTCAATAGCAGTTGACAATCGGCTTAGAGGTTGTTATGTTAATAAACAATTAACTGACCAAACCCAGTGACTAGGGCGTAGTTAGGGACTACGGAAAGTCTTTAGGTTTTAACTGACCTGACTAACAAGCTGTTTTCTCCTCTAAAAAGAGCGCCGAAGTCATAGTCACACTTCAGCGTCCTTGATTAGGAAGAAGCCTCTTAGGGTTAAGGAACCGCTTTCTTTTACCCAAAAGAAAAGAATTTCATCCTGGCACAATTTGATCGTCAAGTTTAATTTTCCCAAATAATCCGGGTTATCTACGCTCTTTCTAATCAAAAGAGGTTTTTAACCCGGATTTGGTATTAGATATAAATCAAAGGCAACATTGTAAGAGAATTAGATCGAATCGTATATTTAAACAGTATTAAATTTTCTCAAAAAAGTAGAAAGCAGGTTTGGCAATGCCGCCCCTGCTTTATTATTAAAAAGTATTGCCACAAAATTTGAGCGATTTTTGATTGTTAATTAAGATTCTTTAGGCAAAAACAAACTTTCTAAAATTTCCTCTTTCGCTTCTCGGGTAACATTAGCAGCACCGATACACTCCAGTAGCAGCTTATTAGCATCATAATACTGTTTAAGTAAATCTTTTTGCTTATTACTGAACTGTAAATCATGACCGATCGCTAATCTTAATTGCTCAAGCCATTTTTGGCTGCTCTCTTGCCGCCACCTTTCAAATCCTTCTTTTTGTTCCTTTGGATCTGGCATTTCAGCTTTTAGCTTTTGCAGCGTTTGTTTCAGTTCAGGTTCAATGTTAAGAGCAAAGATAAATGCAAGAACATTTGCGGGAGAAAGATTTGGATTATCATTAAAGGCAAGGTCAAGAGCAATATCATTGGCACGACTAAAGTTAGTGGCAAACTGACGAGCTTTTGCACCTCCACGAGCAGGATCTAAGTTACGGGCAAAAGCACGACCAAGGATACGGACTAAGACAAAGTAAAAAGCTCTAACTTTTCTTGGTTGGTAAGAAGAATCAACTGCAAGAGATTTCTGTTTTACCCAGGTAAGAAGTTGCTGAAATTCCTCATTATCATCAACTAAGGAATCAATTTTTCGTTTCATTTGCCACAATAGTTGAGTGGCTTCGTCAGGATTCATATTACTAACTGCCGATAAACTGTCTGCTGGCAATTGTTGTTCTGCTATAGAATTATCTGTCAATAGCGCGTCTACAGCATTAGCAATGAAGTGCTTAACAAGCCAGTCACGAGTAAGAGAAAAATTACGGTTAAAGTTCAAGTAAATTGCACCCAACAAAGCCTCGAACATCTCACCAAAGAGATCCTTCTGCTCGTTTTCATTTTTCCCTTTCTCGCCTCCACCAAGCAAACATAACTGCCTTAAATGCAATTTTCGTGCAAATTCATAAGCATTCTCTCGGCTTACCAGTTTACTTTTGCAGTCAGTTAGCCTAAATTGATTAAAATCTTGGAAGTTTTCATGTAAGTAATCGATAACAACAGCACCCAGGATAGAATCGCCTAGTATTGCTAGCCTTCTGTATTCGCGCTCTTGTAAGTCTTGTTGTTGCCGTTTCAGTTTGGTATTTTCGTAAATGTAGGAGGAATGAGTTAGGGCGATTTCAAGTAGCTTTGTTTGGTTAAAGTCGGGAATAGCGATCGCTTTTTTAACAGCCTCGATATCTATATTCATCTTGGGATTTATCTTGCTAGTTTTTTGTAGTGCATTTCCATTTATAGACGTTATGATTGTCAACATCAATTAAATTTGAGAAAAACTTATTCTATTTAGCAAATGAGAAATACTACTAAAAAGTGGATTTTTTAAACCTACAACGAACTCCCTAAACTCATAATTCTCTTAATCACTCTCACCACATCATAAAGTTCATTATCTTGCGGGTTAACAAGTGTAAACTTTTTTGACAAAGCATATTGCCCTAACTGCCGATCGAGCTTAACAAAAATATAATCTTCACCAGTCAATATCATTCCAAAAACAGGCGTTTCCCAATTAGGATTTGCTACCATATAAGCTAAAGTTTGCGGTAATGCTTGTAAAACACTAAAACCATATTGTTTCGCTTCTATTAATACAACCCAAAATAAATCTTTAATTACTAAAGTATCTATAAACCCCTCTAATTGAGTGTTGCCGTTTTCAATTTCTACTTTTACAAATTTTTCTCCCCGAATTTTGAAAGGAGAATCACATAATCCGAGCAATTCTAATAGAGGAGATAAAATAATAATGCTGACTGTACCTTCTAAGACAAAACCATCAGCGGCATAGTAAAGATAGCGATTCTTTAATCGATTTAATACTAGTTTTTCTTCTTCGGTCAGTTCGGGTAAATCCTGATACCATTCAGTAAAAAAATTAGGCTCATCACTGGGTCTTAAATTTAATCTTTCCTGAGCAACATTTAAATTAGTAATCGCTTTAGCAACTCCAATTGTTTCAGGCATAAATTTGCACTAAACTTTTAAGCTTGTCAGATAGTAGGGGCGGGTTTAGCAGATAATTCATGATTCCCAAACACAATCTCTCAACAAAACCCGCCCAACTACCATTTTACCCAAACAGCCCACCAAAAAAGTCGATCGCTTCCTTCAAAGCCGCAATAAACACATCAATTTCTTCCCGCGTATTGTAGAAATACAAACTCGCTCTGGCAGTTGATTGTGCTTTCAAATAACGGTGTAAAGGTTGGGTACAATGATGCCCTGCCCTAATCGCAACTCCGGCTTGATCTAATATGGTTGATAAGTCGTGAGGATGCACTTCACCAGCAGTAAAAGAAGCGAGTGCTGCTCTACCTTCGCCGTTAGCATTGGGTTTTGGCCCATAAATTCTGACTTGGGGAATTTGTTCTAATTGCTCGAACAAATAAGCGGTTAATTCTGCTTCGTATGCGTGGATTTTATCCATACCAATATTAGATAGATAATCCACTGCTGCACCGAGTCCGATCGCTTCTGCGATCGCAGGCGTTCCCGCTTCAAATTTATGGGGTAAATCGGCATAAGTTGATTGCTCTAAAAACACATCGGCAATCATTTCGCCACCACCCATAAAAGGAGGCATTGCCCGCAAAATCTTTTCCTTACCATAGAGGAAACCGATCCCAGTTGGGCCACACATTTTGTGACCGGAAGCTACTAGCCAATCGCAATCGATCGCCTGTACGTCAATCGGTAAATGCGGCGCACTTTGGCAAGCATCAATTAATACTTTTGCACCATATTTATGAGCAATTTCAGCAATTTCTTTGACAGGATTAATGCAGCCAAGAGTGTTAGAAACGTGAACAACAGAAACCAGTTTAGTTTTATCTGAAACTAGATTCTTGTACTGATCTAAATCAAATTCTTCGTTTGATGTAAGTTCGACAAATTTGAGAACCGCGCCTGTAGTTTTGGTGACAAGTTGCCAAGGAACTAAATTGCTGTGGTGTTCCATCACCGAGAGAATTACTTCATCTCCTGGTTGTAAATTAGTTAATCCCCAAGCATAAGCAACTAAGTTAATTGCTTCGGAAGCATTGCGAGTATAGATAATTTCATGGGGAAAAGCCGCATTGACAAATTTGGCAATTTTTACTCGCGAACCTTCATAAGCATCTGTTGCTTTGGCGCTGAGAGTATGAACGCCGCGATGCACATTTGAGTTATATTGTTCGTAGTAATTCCGCAGCGCATCGAGAACCGCTAAAGGTTTTTGAGAAGTAGCGGCGTTGTCTAAATAAACTAATGGTTTACCGTTGACTTCCTGATGCAAAATCGGGAAATCGGCACGGACTTTTTCAGCCAGGGTTTTTTCTTGAGTGATAGTCATGATTTTAGGTAGTAGGTAGTAGGCAGTAGGTAGTAGGTAGTAGATAATCGGTAAAAACTTTGTCCATTACCAACTACCCATTACCCACTACCAATTACTCGATCGTTCTACAAGCAACACACTGAGCAAGCATTGTCTGAATAGAATGGAGAGGCAGCAAATTAATAATTTCACCAGCAAAAGCATCCACTAACAAATTGTGGGCGCTGGCTTTATCTAAACCGCGACTTTGTAGATAAAAAACTTCCTCATCATCCAACTGACTAACCGTTGCGCCGTGAGAACATTTCACATTATCGGCAATAATTTCCAGTTGGGGTTTCGTATCGATTCTCGCTTTGGGAGATAGCAGCAAATTCCGGTTCAGTTGTCCCGCATCAGTTAATTGTGCTGATTTCCCAACAAACACTCTACCGTTAAAAACAGCATGAGCGCGATCGCTCACAATATTTTTCTGCAACTGGCGAGTCGTACTGTGAGGATAATTAAGAATAATCTGAGTGTGGATATCTGACAGTTGTTCGCCAGCAATCATCATCAAACCATTCAGGATAGTTTCGGTTTGTTCTCCTGTTTGGAAAATATCTAAATTGTGGCGCGATATCTGGGCACCCAAACTAATCGCATTACAGGTGTAGCGACTGTAACGCGCTTGGGAAACAGCCGTTTTGCCAATGTGAAAAGCAACGTTGCTATCTCGCTGTACTCGATGGTGAGTAATTTGCGCGTTTTCTTCAGCCCAAATTTCTGTTACTGTATTCACACAGTAAGGATTAGACTTGCTGCCGCACCACTCACCAATTGTCAAGTAATCTTCAACTAAAGTTACTTTACTGTTGGTTTCAGCTACAACTAAACAACGGGGTTGAGAAATACTTGCGTAATCATTTAAGGTAGAGATAAACAGCAGATGAATAGGAGTTTCTAAAACTTGATTCTTTGGTATCCAAACTACCGCTACATCAGTAAATCCTGCTGTGTTGAGGGCGGTAAATACATCAGTTGCACCCGGCTGTTTTCCCAAATAATGTGATAGATGGGAACGATAATTTTCTGGTAATTGAGCTAAATTCCCAGCAAAAATAGGGCTTGGTATCTTAGCAGTTGAAGATAGTTGAGGTGCATAAACACCATTGACAAATACCAAACGGCTTTCCGCTGCTTCTGACAAAATTAATGGGGTGATTCCAGAGGCAGGAAGAGAAGCGATGTTGCTAGTTTCTGCTGGCTGAAAACTCACCTGTAACATAGGTGACAGATCGGTAAAGCGCCATGCCTCATCCTTAGCGGTGGGGAAGCTTTGTTCGAGAAGGAGTGCAGAAGATCGATCGCGCAATTCCTGCAACCAATCTTCATTTGCATCTTCTGTTCCCCCCTTATTAAGGGGGGTTAGGGGGGATCTAGAAACTCCATCCAACAACGCCGCTAAATAAGCATCTCTATTGGTAGAAGCAGATAAAACTTGAGTACTCATTACACCGCCACCTCAGATGCTTGTTCTTCCAGCAACCAATCATAACCGCGACTTTCCAATTCCAGCGCCAATTCTTTACCACCACTAGTGATAATTCGTCCACCTTGCATGACGTGAACGTAATCAGGCACGATGTAATCAAGCAACCGCTGATAGTGAGTAATCATCAAAACCGCATTATCAGGTTTAGTCAACTGATTAACGCCATTTGCCACAATCTTTAGCGCGTCGATATCCAAGCCAGAATCAGTTTCATCCAAAATTGCTAAAGTAGGTTCCAGCAATGCCATTTGCAGAATCTCATTCCGCTTTTTCTCACCACCAGAAAACCCTTCATTTACGCTACGATTGAGAAAAGCCGGATTCATTTTTACCACTTCTAGCTTTTCTTCAATCAAATCATTAAAATCGAACGAATCTAATTCTTCCAAACCATCAGCTTTGCGACGAGAATTATAAGCAACTCGCAAGAAATCCAAATTACTTACACCGGGAATTTCTAACGGATATTGGAACGCCAAAAATACTCCTGTTTTCGCTCTTTCTTCTGGTTCTAAATCCAAAAGATTTTGCCCTTTAAAAAGTACTTCTCCACCAGTCACTTCATAAGCAGGATGTCCAGCCAAAACCTTGGAAAAAGTACTTTTACCAGAACCGTTTGGCCCCATAATGGCGTGAATTTCTCCCGCTTTAATCTCCAAATTCACACCTTTCAAAATTTGATTCCCATCAACATTCGCCGTCAGATTGCGAACTGACAGAATCACCTCACTATTTTCGATAATCATGTTTCCTCTCTTCTCCCTCTTACTCCGTGTTCTCTGCTTTTAGTCCAGTTCAAATATTTAATGAACAACCACAGATGTAGACTTAAATTTTTCATAAAGTACGCAGATAAACATAGATAAAATATCTGCGTTTATCTGCGTACCCTGCGGGAAGGCTATCGCCTATATCTGCATTAATCTGCGGTTTCATTACCCAACCGAACCTTCCAACTTCAAACTCAACAATCTGTCGGCTTCCACCGCAAATTCCATCGGCAACTGATTGAACACATCCTTACAGAAACCGCTGATCATCATCGAAACAGCATCTTCTTGGGAAATGCCTCGTTGCGAAAAATAGAATAATTGGTCTTCCCCAATCTTAGAAGTAGAAGCTTCATGTTCAACTTTTCCCGTATTATTCTGCACTTGAATATAAGGGAAAGTATTCGCTTGGGCGTTATCTCCAATTAGCATCGAGTCACACTGAGAATAATTTCTCGCGCCTTCTGCTTTCGGGCCGATTTTTACCAAACCGCGATAACTATTAGCAGAATTTCCAGCAGAAATACCCTTAGAAATAATCGTGCTGCGAGTGTTTTTGCCGATATGTACCATCTTGGTGCCAGTGTCAGCTTGTTGCTTGTGATTGGTTAGTGCTACTGAGTAGAATTCGCCTACCGAGTTATCACCAACTAATACGCAACTGGGATATTTCCAAGTGATAGCGGAACCAGTTTCTACCTGCGTCCAAGAAATCTTGGAATTCACACCTTGGCAAATTCCCCGCTTGGTAACGAAGTTATAAATACCACCTTTGCCGTTTTCGTCTCCGGCGTACCAATTTTGTACGGTGGAATATTTGATTTCGGCGTTATCCAAAGCAACCAATTCTACTACGGCGGCGTGTAATTGGTTGGTGTCGAACATCGGCGCGGTACAGCCTTCGAGATAGCTGACATAACTGCCTTCTTCGGCGACAATTAAGGTGCGCTCGAATTGTCCAGTATCCCCTGTGTTGATTCGGAAATAGGTAGACAATTCCATTGGGCAGTGAGTATTCTTCGGAATGTAGACGAAGGAGCCATCGGTGAATACGGCTGAGTTGAGCGCTGCGTAGTAGTTATCGCCAACAGGGACAACGCTACCAATATACTTCTGCACTAACTCTGGGTAATCTTGTAAAGCTTCGGAAATCGAGCAGAAGATTACGCCTTCTTTGGCTAGCTTTTCTCTAAAGGTGGTAGCTACGGAAACGCTATCGAAAATGGCGTCAACTGCCACGTTGCTGAGGCGTTTTTGTTCGGAGAGGGGAATCCCCAATTTCTCGAAAGTTTCCAGTAATGCTGGGTCTACTTCTTCGAGGCTCTTTTTCTTGGCCTTTTGCTTGGGTGCGGAGTAATAGATAATGTCTTGATAATTAATTGGTGGATATTGTACCTCCGGCCAAGTTGGTTCGGCCATTTTCAGCCATTGGCGATATGCTCTGAGGCGAAACTCTAGCATGAATTCTGGCTCGTTCTTTTTGGCGGAGATGAGGCGGATCACATCTTCGTTTAATCCTTTGGGGATGGTGTCTGCCTCGATGTTGGTAACAAAGCCGTATTTATAAGGTTGATTGACTAAGGTTTTGACTGTGGCACTCATGTTTATTGTGTTCTGGAGGTGTTCTCTCGTGTTCTGTTCTGGGATGGAAGGCGAGTTCGGCATCTCAGAGTTTTGCTAGCAGCGTATCAAGCTTGCCTTTAGTCATCGGTCTGTGGCAAACATAACCTCAGACGGGTTAGGATGTATATGACTAAAACAACAATTTTGTTTTCTTAGTCTATTTTAAGCTACATTAACAACAACTTAGTTGTCAAAGTGAAATTTTGGGCACTGACTCCTGGGAAGACGATGACGACCACTCAGCAACCTTCCACTAAACAAGACATCCTGCAACACTTATTGGAGCGGGGTCAAGCCACAGCGCAAGAACTGGCTGACTGTTTGAATATTAGCCCACAAGCGGTACGGCGACATATGAAAGATTTGGAGGGAGAGGATCTGATTGAGTACCAAACAGTTCAGGTGGGTATGGGGCGTCCCCAGCACGCTTATCGCCTGAGCCGGAAGGGACGCGATCGCTTTCCCAACAGTCATGGTAAGTTTGCCGTGTCCTTACTAGATACGATCGCCCAAACTTTGGGACAAGAACAGGTAGATATTATTTTACGGAAGCAATGGGAACGGAAAGCGATCGAATATCGCTCTAGCGTCGGTATTGGTTCCCTGCACGATCGAGTCCTCAACTTAGTCGAATTGAGGCGATCGGAAGGCTATATGGCCGAGTGCTATCCTATAGAAACTGATGGGGCGAGAAACGGTCACACCGCTCAATTCATGTTGACCGAACATAACTGCGCCATATCTGATGTTGCCGAATCTTTCCCCAATGTTTGCAGCCACGAATTAGAGATGTTCGCCGCCGTGTTTACCGATTGTACGGTAGAGCGCACCCACTGGCAGATCGATGGGGAACATCGCTGCGGTTATATGATTACGAAGAAGTCTCGAACGTGACAGAGTTATGAATGAAGCACCACAACCAGGATCTCAATTTTTAACCTTAGAAGAATCCGCTAAAGTTGATGCGGCTTTGCTCGCTTCCCATGAAAAATTTTTAACTAGATTAACTATTTCTTCTTTAAAGTTATTGAAACATATAGCCAAAGAGTATGGCGTTCAGATAGAAGATTTGACAACCGACCAAATTATTGCTTGGTTTGAAAAAGATGGGAACATTAGACGAGAGCAGGGTAGTGAAGCGGCGTTTTTGAAGTGGTAAGTTTTGATTTAAAAGTAATACTGAATACTCAGATTTTTTCTTGAGAAACCCGATTGCTCAAACCAATTAAAAAATGACAGTCCTAAGTATTTATACTTGAAGAGTCGATCACCAGACTGATGTGCGATCGATCGCACTAATATGAAAGTTACCAAAGTTGAATTGTATTAAGCTCTTTTGCCAAACTGAACGGCGTCTGGTTCGCAAGGCAAAAAGAGTATATTCAACCGTTACAACAAGGATTGTCTGTGAAAAAGTTATCGATCGCTACTCTGGGAGCCGCATTTGTTGCATTGGGAACAGTTGCCATAGCACCTGCCGAAGCAGCCAATTTGACCAAACTTGACTACTCTGGAACTGCTAGTATCGGGATATTCGGATTAGGAGAATTACCGTTTGGTGTCGATCGAAGCTTCGTTGTCGATAATCTCAGCGGTAGGCTTAGCGATGAAGGAGATGGAGAACTTACGATCGACAATCCTTTGAGTTTTTTTGGGGAAGAATTTAACAGTTTGTTTACAGCATTTGGCGGTTCTCTCGATTCATTGACAGGCGGCGGTTCCATCTCTAAAGACAACGTTTTTCTTTCTAGCTTTAATTTCTTTTATGACAAAGTTAGCGATGTCTTTACTATCAACAATTACAATTTCGATAACATCAAAGCGTGCTTGAGCAGTACGTGCAATCTTTTAGGTCAAGGGAATTTTTCTGGCTCTGTTTTTTCCGGTTTCATTCCTGTTGAAGGAGCATTCAATTTCAATATCGATCAAACAGCAACTCCCTTATCCGAGGCATCCAATTCTCAATCCGTACCCGAACCGTCTGCTTTCTTAGCTCTCCTTGGCGTAGGTAGTTTCCTCGCAGCTAAGCGCAAACAGATGAAAGCAGCATAGTATTTGTTAGCTGTAAACTACCCATACTAACCTAAACAGATAAATGTATAAGGGTGGGTAGTTTACAATCAATAAATTAATATGGTTTATTCCAAAATAACAGGTACGTAAACCCGCATTTCTTTTCCTTCTTTTGTATCTCGAACTTTAATCGGTCTATAAGCTGTCATCATTCCGGTGTACATATATTCGGTTGGCGCTGTATCTTCAGAAATAAATTCATATCTTCCGTCAGCGCTTTTAGTAGGATAAGTGATTTTCGGCGTTCCTCCCATTCTAGGATTCACCATCAAAGCCATACTATCCACGATCCAATATTTTTCGCCGTTAATTCTAAAGTAGCTTTCAGCAGCAGCGGGATTTGGTAACATCGCTCCTGAGAATACAGCTAACCCAGCACCTACTAAAAAAGCCTGCAAAGTGCGTTGTATCTTCATGTTTTTAGTTAGTTTACTAAAGAACATTAAGATTTTATTTTACTTTTTTCTAATTGTCAAATTTTTATCAAATTTACTGGCCTGTTTTAATTATTCAAAAGCTTATCAAAAAGCATTTTTTGTCCAAATAATCATGAATTGATTTATAAAATTTAGCCAAATAAATTTTATAAATTTCGTAGTTTAAACCATTAAAAATTAACTAGTAAAAGGTAAAAGGCAAGAGTCAAATCTCTTTAACTTTTGCCTTTTATTTGAAACTAATTAGATATCTCCCAAGCAGATACCCAATCCTCGTGCAGTTTTCACTAAAGTACCGTTGGGATCGACAGCGCTATATTTACCAATTGCTTCTGGAATTGGTACGCTTGTTACTTGGCGGTTTTGCCAACTCACCATGCGATCGTACTTTCCTTCGGCAATCAAATCCACTGCTGCTACCCCAAAGATAGAACCTGTTAATCGGTCTAATGGCGAAGGAGTTCCTCCCCGTTGAATATGTCCTAAAACCGTGACTCGCGTTTCGGCACCGCTGCAAAGACAAATTTTTTCAGATAGGTAATGACCGATGCCACCATATCGGCATTGACCCAACGAATTGGTAGTAGTTACTGGTTCGTCATTTTCTGTCCGAACTGCTTCCGAAGCAATTACCAAAGAATAATTTTTACCCTGTTCTTGACGTTCGTGAATTTTCTTGCAAACATTAGCGATCGTATAAGGGATTTCCGGAATCAAAATAACGTGAGCGCCACCAGCAATTCCGGCGCTAATCGCAATATGTCCGGCATCGCGTCCCATTACTTCGAGAATCATCACTCGGTTGTGGCTAGCTGCCGTAAAATGCAATCGGTCTAACGCTTCTGTCGCAATATTAACTGCCGTATCAAAACCGATCGATCTCTCGGTACTTCCCACATCATTATCAATAGTTTTGGGAATGGCAACTAAATTCATTCCTCCTTGGATAGCAAGCTTCCTCAAAATGGCCATGCTGCCATCACCACCAATTACGATTAAGGCTTCTAAACCCAATCGATGGTAATTTTCTGCTATCTCTTGCGATCGATCTAACAAACTTCCATCTGGCATTGGGAAAGCAAAAGGATCGCCTTTATTTGTCGTGCCTAAAAATGTACCACCAATGATTAATAATTCTTCTACTGTCTCAGGTGTAAGCGGTACCACATTTGGTGGAGAAGTCAACAATCCCATCGTTGCTTGACGGATGCCGAGGACTTCCCAATCATAAGTACCTACAGCACGGCAAACTACCGATCGGATTACGGCATTTAAGCCAGCACAATCTCCTCCACTAGTCAATATGCCAATACGTTTTTGTTCTCCCATATTACCTTTTCAGATGCGATCTTTATTGGCGATCTGTTCATTAATTTAACCAGTTAACTATACTGAAATGGCTAGCTCTTAATAATTTTATCCGTATCACGTTCCAGTTCCTACAAGTAGTGTTTTATGATACCAACTATCTCAACCATTCCCCTTGTCCAACTAGCTTCAGGCGATCGCCTCTACTTACAAGTTTATAAATTTATTGGTGCAAGTGACGGTAAAAAAGTTTACTTACAAGCCAACTTACATGGTGCGGAAATAGTTGGTAATGCTGTCATTCATCAACTAATAGAATTCCTGCATACTTTGGATTATAAAGATGTGTCCGGTGAAATTTGGCTAGTTCCCGTATGTAACCCTTTTAGCACGAACCAACGGACTCATTTCTTTTCTACAGGTAGATTTAATATTTACGATGGTAAAGACTGGAACCGGATATTTTGGGACTATGAGAAAGAATGTCAAGATTTAGAAACATTTGTTAAATCTCAACTCGAACTAGAACTATCTATAATTAGGAATAATTACTTACAAAAAATTAAAAAAAGTTTTGAAAGTTTATCAGAAAAAATTAATTCTCCTAGTCGAGTACCTTTTAATGAACTATATCGATATCATTTACAATCTTTATGCTTAAATGCAGACTACGTAATAGATATTCATAGTTCTAGCAATCAAGCAATTGACTATATTTATGGTTTTCGCGGCAGAGAGGAAAGTGCTAAAGCCTTTCTATTAGATTATGAAATTTGGCTTAATGAATATGATGGCGATGCTTTTGACGAAGCTTTTATTAAACCTTGGTTAGCTTTAGAAGATGGTTTTGAAAAACAAGGTAGATCGATTAAGTTTGACATGGAATCTTGGACGATGGAACTGGGTTCTGGTATGCAAATGAATCCCGAATCAGTTGCCAAAGGTGTCTTAGGAATTAAAAATTACTTAGCGCAAAAAGGGATATTATCAATTCCTGGTTTTCCTTTACCTGAAACTGCCAATCATCAAGTAAATTTTGTTCGCAAAACCCAGCTAAAAAAATACTACTCCCCTACAGGTGGTATGATTCAAAATAGAGTTGTTATGGGTACTCATGTGAAAGCAAATGAAATGCTTTATCAAATAATCTGCTTTAACAAGAAAGGCGAATTACCAAGTTTAGTTGAAGTGAAGGCTGAAAAAGACGGGTTAATTTTTGACTTGTCTACCAATCACTCAGTTAACGAATCAGACTACGTATTAACTCTACTTGAAACCGAAAATTAACTTGATAAATTATCATAATTATGAATAATAAAAAGCACGATGGGTTAACTGGTTTATTGAGAAAGAACGTACTCGAAGAAATGTTTTTACAGCTAGTTGAGGAGGGAAGTAATCGATTTGCGCTCGTACTTATAGATATCGATCGTTTAATTCATTACAACGACAAATACGGACATCTTCAAGCTGATGAATTTATCAAGCAGCTTGCACATTTGATTTCCCAACAAATACCTGAAAATGGTAAAGCGTTTCGGATCGGTGGAGACGAATTTGTTATTCTTTTAGTTGAAGCGAATGCCACAGAAGCTACTTCCGTTGCCGAAACAATTCGGAAGTTAACAGAAAATCAATTTTCGCAAATTGTTGTGGAACTTATTTCTTTTTATACAATATCTGAAAAAACTTTTGTTTTGCCAACATCTACATCATCTTTCACGATAAGCTGTGGAATTGCTTTTTATCCAGATAACGGTGATGAATTAAATACTCTGTTAGCAGCAGCAGATAACGCGATGTACGAAAAAGCCAAACGACTCGGTGGAAATAAGGTAGCGTTAGCTAGCAACTAGAAGGGGAAAGAAACCCGGTTTTTTAGAAAAACCGGGTTTCTGAAACGCTCTACAAATGCTAAAGTTAAAAACTAGGTTCCCGCAAACCTTTGAGGGAATGCGCTACTTCCTTCGCATTTAATCCCTTACTTTGAATTAATACTCCAAAATTACCCAAACCCATTGGATTAATCAGTTGGTGTAAAGCATCACGACGCTGCAATACTTCTAAAATATCCTTACTCTCAGTAGCATTACTAGAAGACAAAGCAGCAATTCGTTCTCCCAAACCTAAAGCCATCAAAAATAAGCCTTGTTGAGTAAAACCCACTTTTGCCAAACCGCACAATTCACCCCAACGTTCTAATGCGGTAAAATTGACATGAGCGGTTATATCTTGATGTCCGATATTAATGTAAGGATCGTCGTGATGTCGGTGCTGGTAGTAACATTGTAAAGTTCCTTGATTTCGAGATGGATGATAATATTTTTCCGCTGAATATCCGTAATCAACAGTTAAAAGAAATCCGCGCTGTAACTTGTCAGCAACCTTACTCAGCCAGTCGATTGCAGCTAAATTAATCTCACTGCGATACCCGTTTAGATAAATGTCTTTACTGATGTCGATTCCATTAAAATTCAAATATTTAGTTAGCTCTCTTGTAGAAGGCTCGCTCGTTATTTCGCTAAAATTAATACCATCCTGAGTGTTAACGTAGATTTCCCGCAGGTGTTTGCCTTCTAAGGTAAATTGATGTACGGGAAAAGCATCCAACAATTCATTAGAAAAAACGCAACCAATTAATGAAGCTGTTGGTATGTCATTCAATTCACACCAATAGATAGGGAATTGTTCTAAGCGCTGTTGCTGTTCTTTTTTTAAAGCAGGTGATTTTTCAATAACTATATATTTTAAAACGTCAAAAAAATCTGAGTGCTTGCTTTCTATATAATGTAAAATATCTCCTGCTAAAATTCCTTGCCCCGCACCCATTTCTACTACGGTAAAAGGTCTGGGAGAACCCATAATCTGCCACATTTCAACGAACTGTTCTGCCAGTAATTCGCCGAAGTCAGCACCGAGATGGGGCGAGGTAAAGAAATCACCTTTTGGGCCAATCTTATTTCGCTGGGCAGCATAGTAACCGTGCTGTGGGTGATACAGCGCCAAATTCATGTATTCGGCAAAGGTGATGCTTGCCAGAGGGCTTTCAGCAATTCGATTTGCGATCGCATTTCGTAGCGCTAGATTAGAATCATCCATTGTGATTAATCATTAGTCATTGGTCATTGGTCACTTGTCATTGGTCATGTGTCATTTGCAAGTTGTATCAACAGCAGCTGATGTAAATTTCGACCAATAGCTAATGACCGATGACCAATGACAAATTTATCGGTCTACAGAACCCATGATGATGTCAATACTTCCCAAGATTGCCACAATATCGGCAACTTTTGCACCTTTCAGGATATGAGGGAAAATTTGCAGGTTGTTGAAATCCGCTGCCCGAATTTTCCATCGCCAAGGAAAGACATTATCATCTCCAATTAAGTATATGCCTAGTTCACCTTTACCGCTTTCTACGCGGGCATAAACTTCACCTTTGGGAATCTTGAAAGTGGGGGCAACTTTCTTACCGATATACTGGTAGTCAAAACCATTCCACTCGGATTTCGGCCCTTCTGCCATCCGCTTGGCTTCCAAATTCTCGTAAGGGCCACCGGGCAATCCCTTCAGCGCTTGGCGAAGAATCTTCACCGACTCCCGCATTTCCCGAATACGCACCAAGTAACGGGCGAAGCAGTCTCCCGCCGTTTCCCATTGCACTTCCCAGTCGAAATCGTCGTAACACTCGTAGTGGTCAACTTTCCGCAAGTCCCACTTCACCCCGGAAGCCCGCAGCATCGGGCCAGATAATGCCCAATTCAGCGCTTCTTCGCGAGTGATAGTGCCAACGCCTTCCGTCCGTCGCCGGAAAATCGGGTTATCGGTAATCAACCTTTCATATTCGTCTACTTTCGGTATGAAATAATCGCAAAAGTCTTCGCACTTATCTACCCAGCCGTAGGGTAAATCGGCAGCTACTCCTCCGATGCGGAAGTAGTTGTTGTTCACCAAGCGATAGCCGGAAGCTGCTTCCCACAAATCGTAAATCATCTCCCGTTCCCGGAAAATGTAGAAAAAAGGAGTTTGAGCACCCACGTCAGCCAAAAATGGGCCAAGCCAGAGTAGATGGTTGGCAATCCGGTTCAGTTCCAGCATAATCACGCGGATATAGCTGGCCCGTTTGGGAACGGCGATATCCGCTAGCTTTTCCGGTGCATTTACCGTCACGGCTTCGTTAAACATCCCTGCCGCATAGTCCCAACGGCTAACGTAAGGGACATACATGATATTGGTGCGGTTCTCGGCAATTTTTTCCATGCCGCGATGCAGGTAGCCAATTACTGGCTCACAATCGATCACATCCTCGCCATCCAGAGTGACAATTAACCGCAATACCCCGTGCATTGAGGGATGGTGCGGCCCCATGTTGAGGATCATGGGTTCGGTTCTGGTTTCAATTCTTGCCATAGAACAGCAATTTTAATTAATTTTTGTTGCGCTCCTAATAATTATATTGGCTTGAGGCTTTGCCGTTGAGTTAAAAATGACCTGATTACGATAGCAAGATTTTTGGGTAAAGATTGGCTATCGTTGAGGATTTGTCGTTGAGGTGCTCTAACATGGCGATGACTCAGGAACAGTTTGATGGGCTGGTAAAGCGTTTGGAGAGTTTTGCCCGTCAAAAACCGGGAAATTATAAACTGCGGGTGGGTCTTCTGGCTGTTCTTGGTTATGCTTACATTTTTTTGGTTTTAGCGGGATTGATTGGCCTTTTAGCGCTGTTGGTAATGATAATGCTGGTCAATCGTAGATTTAACATCAACATGATTAAGTTAGTTGTTCTGTTGTTGGTGCCGGCATTTATTATTTTGCGATCGCTCTGGGTAACTTTTCCTCCCCCCATCGGTTTACCCCTCAACCGCCAGGAAGCACCGCGCCTATTTGCCTTAATTGACGAACTCACATCTAAACTAAAAACTCCCGGATTTCACCATATCTTGCTCACCAATGAATTCAACGCTGGTGTAGTGCAAATACCGCGTTTGGGGTTGTTCGGATGGCAGCAAAACTATCTGATAATAGGGCTACCTTTAATGCAAGCCTTATCGCAAAGCCAATTTCGCGCCGTCCTCGCCCACGAATTAGGACATTTATCTGGTAATCACAGTCGTTTTGCTGGCTGGATTTACCGAGTTCGCAAAACCCATACTCAGATTTGGGAAAGGCTGCATCAAGGCGGAGTACAAGGTTCTTCTATTATTTTCGAGTGGTTTTTTAAGTGGTACTTTCCATTTTTTAATGCTTATTCTTTTGTCTTAGCTAGAATGGATGAATACGAAGCCGATCGCTGTGCGGCAGAATTAGCTGGAGCAAAAAACGCAGCAGAAGCTCTCATCAATGTAGAAGTAAAAGCGAGATTTTTGGATAGCGATTTTTGGCCTAAGGTTTATAAACAGGTAACTCATCAAATAGAACCACCAGCAGCAGTTTATGCAAATATGTCGAGTGCTTTGGTAAGTAGTTTGCCTACCGAAAATGTGACTAAATGGTTTGACCAAGCTCTCAAGCAAAAAACTAATAATGCCGATACCCATCCTTGCTTATCGGATCGCCTCGTTGCTTTGGGCTATCTTCCCGATAAACAGCAAAAGTTATCCGTACCTCCTCCGGTAAAACTAAGCGCGGCAGACCAATTGTTAGGAAATTTATTAAATAATTTAATTGATTATTTTAGTAGTAATTGGAAACAAGAAATTTCTACAGGTTGGCGGCAAAGATATGCTTACGCTCAAGAATCGCTAAAGCAATTACAATCCCTAGAGGAGAAGGCAGAAAAACAATCTCTAACAGATGAAGAAGCTTGGAATCGCGCTTGCTGGACGTTAGAACTCAAGGGAGATGAAGTTGCGATTCCCCTATTTAAAGAAATACTTAAGGAACAGCCGGAACACGCTGCTGCTAATTATAATCTCGGTCAACTGTTACTACAAAAGAATGATGAGTCTGGCATTGATTATATTGAAAAGGCAATGAAGACAGATCCGGGTTCTGTTGTTCAAGGCTGCGATTTGATTTACTATTTCCTCATGCAACAGGAAAAAGTAGAGGAAGCAAAAGTTTATCGGAAACGGGCTGACGAACACTACAATTTACTGATGTTGGCGAAGCAAGAGCGTTCTAGCGTTACGCCTAGTGACGAATTTCAATTTCACGATTTAGAAAGTCACGATATAGAAAATCTATCCCGGCAGTTGTCGGTTTACAGCGCTCAACTGCAAGAGGTTTATTTTGTAAGAAAGGTAGTGAAATACTATCCCGAAGATCCTTTCTACGTGCTGGTTGTGCTAAGGCGTCGCGGTTTTTGGGAGACGGATGGGGATAAGCTCGACAACGAACTTGCCGATCGACTATCGAACGAAGTGCGATTTCCTGACCATGCTTATATCATTGTTCTGAATGAAAATGGGAATTCCTTGAAAAATAAACTACGTAAAATCAAAGGTTCGATTATCTACAAATAGGCAAAATTAGGATGCTGTAGAATAGGAATAATAGTTATTTTAATTCCTATGAATGAAGAACAATTCGACGCCTTAATCCAAAAATTGACAAAATATGCTCGCCAAAACCCAGCTAAATACAAATTTCGGATCGGTTTGTTGGCTGCGCTTGGTTATGCTTATGTTTTATTTGTACTGATTCTGCTATGTGGAATATTTTGGATTGCGACACGAACTTTCGTGTTTAGTATTTTGATTGGATTGGGTATTTTGCGATCGCTTTGGCTGAGTTTCCCAAAACCCAACGGTATAGAAATTAGCCGTAGCGAATTGCCAGAACTATTTGCCCTCATTGACGAACTGACAATAGCGCTACAGGCTCCGACTTTTCATCATATTATTTTAGATAACCAACACAATGCTGGCGTTATACAAGTACCCCGTTTCGGTTTTTTAGGTTGGTATCAAAATTATTTATTTTTAGGATTGCCATTGATGCAATCCCTTTCGCCGGAACAATTCCGCGCTGTTGTCGCCCACGAATTAGGACATTTATCTGGCAATCACAGTCGTTTCGCTGGTTGGATATATCGTCTTCGCAATATTTGGTATCAGTTTGGCGAGGGATTAGAAAGAAGCGGACAAGGCGGATCTATATTATTTAGTGGCTTTTTTAAATGGTATGCACCTTTTTTTCGCGCTTACTCGTTTGTACTAGCGCGTGCTAACGAATACGAAGCGGATCGTTGCGCCGCAGAATTGGCAGGTTCTCATCACGCCGCCGAAGCTTTAATTAATCTGGAAATTAAGGGCAATTTTTTCCATAAATCAGTGTGGAAACCGATTTTCAAACAAGCTCTCGATTTTGAACAACCGCCGGATGGTACGATCGCAAAAGTATTACAAGAAATGCGAAAAGAAGTACCAGCGCAGCAAGCAGCCATTTCCCTCAATTTGGCGCTGGTGGAAAAAACTAATCATGAAGATACCCATCCCTGTTTAGCCGATCGACTTTCCGCTTTTGGATATCTTCCGGTAGGATACGACGTACCCATACCTGTACCCTTGATGGAAACAGCAGCAGAACGTTTTTTAGGAGAAAAGTGGAATCGTTTTACCGCCGATTTAGATGAAGAATGGAAAAAAGCGATCGCACCTGTTTGGAAACAGATACACTTAAAAGCAAGGCAGCGATCGCAAAATCTCGCACTTCTAGAAACCAAAGCTCAAATTAATTCTCTGACAACTGATTCAGCTTGGAAACGCGCCCAACTCACGGCTGAATTTAAAGGTGAAGCAAATGCTATTCCTCTTTATCGAGAATTACTCGCCCAAAATCCTCACCATGCTTTAGCTAACTACGAATTAGGGCAAATATTACTGGAAAAAGACGATTCTGCTGGCATCTCTCACATCGAAATTGCGATCGAACAAGACTCGTCTCTAGTAATTCCCGGCTGCCAATCGCTCTATGCTTTTTTAAAGCAACAAGGGAAATTAGCAGCAGCCCAAGGTTACCACGAACGCGCAACCAAACATTACCACATCTGGGAAAAAGCGGCTGCGGAAAGAAAAGGAGTTAGCGATCGCGATCGATTTGAACCCCACAATTTATCGTTGGTGCAATTGGCGGAAATTAGCGAGCAAATTTCTCACTATCCTCAAATTAAACAAGCTTATCTAGTTAGAAAAGTTATCGTTCACTTTCCAGAAAAACCTTGTTATATTTTAGCAATAATGCAGCGTTATATTCGCTTAGAAGCTAATAACTATATAAACGATGACCAATTAATCGATCTCCTACTGGATGGACTAAATTTTTCTGGCGATGTATTCGGAATTGTCCTCAACGGATATAATACAAAATTAGGGCAAGCTATCCGTAAAGTAGAAAACGCATCTATTTTCAGAAGCTAATTATAGAAATAATAATTTAGGTATATTTCCTAAAATTTCGATGCAAAAAAATGATTTAAACCTAGAAACAACACCTTTCCACCACATTTCAGTATTGGCATCAGAATCGATCGAAGGATTGGCAGTTCGTTCTGGGGGACATTATCTGGATGCCACAGTCGGAGGTGGGGGACACAGCCGTTTAATTTTAGAAGCATTTCCCGATACTCGCGTTACCGCGATCGATCGCGATGAAGACGCTCTCGCCGCCGCCAAAACTAATTTAGCTCAATATGGCGATCGCATCCAATTTTGCCACGGTAATTTTGCAGAATATCAACCAAAAGAACTTCAATTCGACGGTATAATTGCAGATCTAGGTATCAGTTCGTTCCATGTCGATACTGCTTCGCGAGGCTTTAGTTTTCGTCAAGAAGCCGAACTAGATATGCGAATGGACAGGCGTCAATCTCTCACCGCAGCGGAAATAATCAACCATTGGGAAGATGCCGAACTAGCGGATATTTTCTACAAATATGGAGAAGAACGCCTATCTCGCCGGATTGCTAGAGCAATCGTAGAAAAACGCCCGTTTAAAACTACTACCGAATTAGCAGATGCGATCGCTCGTTGCGTCCCCAGCCAATATCGCTACGGCAGAATTCACCCAGCTACCCGCGTTTTTCAAGCACTCCGAATAGTGGTTAATCAAGAGTTAAATTCTCTGGAAATTTTCCTCGATCGAGCACCTAACTGGCTTAAAATCGGTGGCAGAATAGTTATTATCAGCTTTCATAGTTTAGAAGACCGTTTGGTTAAGCATAGCTTGCGAAATTCACCAATATTGCGTGTTTTAACTAAAAAACCAATTATTCCGCAACCCGATGAATTAGAGTATAATCCGCGATCGCGATCGGCTAAATTGCGAATAGCAGAACGCAATTGTTAGTAGCTAGCTATTTCGATATTTAGTTCAATTGTCAAAATTTATAGTCTAGTTACTAATGTTTACTTCAAAGTACACATAATTAAATCGGGTTCTTCAACATTTAAATTAACTGTTAATTTGCTTTGTATTTAATTTATATATTTCTAATACTTTTATTATCCCTATAACTTTACATTGTCCTATCAGCTTAAACAGATAGCAGCTTAAATCAATCGAACCGCGTAGAAAAATAATAAATTTTCTCTGCTCAATAAGAAATTAATTATTAATTTCTTATTGAGCGATCGCTAATAAGTTTTTCTACTTAATATAATAAGATTAAAGTTGATTTTTTGCTTCTGATGGAAAATAAACCTATCAAATGAATAGTAGTCAAGATCGATTTTCAATAGCCAATATATTACTAGTTGACGATCGCCCGGAAAACTTGCGCGTTTTATACACCATACTCAAAAAGCAAGGTTATCAACCTCGTGGCGTAGTGAGCGGACAAATGGCATTAAGCTCGGCTAAAATAAATCCTCCCGACTTAATTTTACTAGATATTATGATGCCCGGAATGGATGGTTATGAAGTTTGCCGTTGCTTAAAAGAAGATGAAAATACTCGCGAAATCCCCGTAATTTTTATTAGCGCTAAAGGTGAAACATTTGACAAAATCAAAGCATTTTCTGTTGGGGGAGTAGATTATATAACTAAGCCCTTTGAAGTGGAAGAATTAATTGCTCGTATTGAAAATCATTTAACTTTATATAGGTTACAAAAGCAATTGCAAGAGAAAAACTGGCTACTCGAAAAAGAAGTCAGAAATCGGATGCTTATAGAAGCAGCATTGTCAAAATCAAATCAAGAATTATCTCGCTCTAATGAAGAACTAGAACAGTTTGCCTATATTGCTTCCCACGATTTGCTAGCTCCCCTTGCTAGTATTACTATTTATGCTCAACTTTTAGAAGGACGTTATCAAGAAAAACTTGATGAACAAGGTAAAAACTTTATTATCAAAATTGTTAAGGGTTGCCATCGAATGCAAACCCTAATTAACGATTTGTTAGAATATTCGCGACTGGGGAATCAAGAAAATTCTTTAGAACTAACAGAGTGCAATCTAATTTTTGAAGAAGCTTGTACCAATCTACAAGCAGCAATCCGAAATAATCAAGCTGTGGTTACCCGCAGTGATTTACCAATTTTAAAAGCCGATGGTTTTCAACTATTACAACTATTTCAAAATCTACTGAGTAATGCTATTAAATATCGTCGCGAAGAACCGCCAATTATTCACATTAGCGCCTTACTGAAAGAAGATAGTTATTTATTTTCTGTTCGGGATAACGGAATTGGCATTGAATCCCAATATACCAACCAGATTTTTCAGCTTTTCAAACGCTTGCATTCCACAAAAAAATATCCAGGTACCGGTATTGGCTTAGCAATTTGCCAAAAAATTGTCGAGTATCATGGTGGGAGTATTTGGGTAGAATCAGAATATGGAAAAGGTTCTATATTTTATTTTACTATTAAGAAATATAGCTAGAACACCAATTCAGTAATCCCAGAAACCGGGTTTATTTCGCGATCGCAGTCGATATTTAGTTACGCCAAGCTAAAGAAACCAAGTTTCTCATCTCCGACGGCAATACTGAATCAGTGTTCTAGAATACAGGCAAGCCAAAGTTCATTTTTTCCTGCTTTCAACTACAATTCGACTGAGTAATTTTTCAGTTATAATTGATTCTAAATTATGAATACTCCATTCCAATACTGCTCGGGTTTTGCATTTTTTGACATGGAGGGGCGTAGCATTTGGACAGAAAATTTAGGATTTGAGAAGATCGATTGTCGCCCAAATGCTACGCCCCTACCCTTAACTTCATTCTTCTCTATTTAAGAATTCTTCTCGCTTTTTTAGGGGAATTAGGGATATTTGATGAAGGTAATACGCGAGGTATTTCCACCCGAAAACTAGAACCGTTGCCCACTTTACTGCTAACTGTAATTTTTCCTTTCATTAAATGAACTAACGATTTGATAATCGCTAAACCCAAACCCGTACCGTAATGAAACTTGGTAGTAGTTTGATCGACTTGCCTAAATTCTTCAAATATATGTTCGAGATGAGCTTCCGAAATTCCAATACCCGTATCTACTACCATGAAAGCTACTCGATTATCTGGCATTTCGCATACTTCTACTCGTATACCGCCAACATTGGTAAATTTAATTGCGTTTGATAATAAGTTAATCAAAATTTGCCGTAAACGAGCGCTATCGTTAATAACGATCGGATCGCTCAGATCGTTACAAACTTGCAAATCCAAACTTTTTTCTTCAGCTAAGGGGCGTAATTCTTCAGTCGTGTTCGTCACGAAACTTACTAAATTTATTTCTTCCCGCTCTAGCTCCATGCGACCAGCTTCAATTTTTGAGAGGTCGAGTATATCATTGATCAGAGTTAACAAATGTTTGCCATTATTGAGAATGCGTTCCACCATATTTTCTTGTTCCGGTTGAACTTTCGCTTCTGAGTTCGTTCTCAATTGGCGTAGTAACAATTGGGAAAAGCCGATAATGGCATTCATAGGTGTACGCAATTCGTGAGACACCGTAGCGAGAAACTGAGATTTCAAACGAGCAGCTTCTAGTAATTGTAAATTTTGTAATTGAATTTGATGACGCTGATTATCTAATTCCCGATTTTGACTAGCCAGCATTTCATTTTGGATGGCTAAACGTTCTTCTCTTTCTTCTAAAGTTTTAATTAATCGGGCATTATTAATCGCGATCGCAGCTTGTTCTCCCACCGCCATCAGCAAATGCCGATCTTCCGGATCGAAGGCTTGAGGATCGTCCCAATTCCCTACCGCCAACACCCCTAGCCGTCCCGCTTGGGCTGACTCGATCGGCACCGCGTATACGGAAGCGGGTAGAGAAGAATCGCTCCGAGTAAATAAAGAAGGTTCGCTGGCAATTTCTTCTTCTGATTGTCGATCCGAATCAACGGGTTGGATAAATTGATACTCACCGGTCGCAACCACTTGACTCAGCCAACCTTCTCCATCAGCCAAAGCATCTTCCAAGCAAAGTTTTTCCGTCCCTACCCCAGCAGTTACCGTCAGCACCAAGCGATCGCATTGGGGATTGTGCAGCACGATCAAGCAAAACTGCGCTCCAAAAATCGCATCGCAAACAGACTGAACCATTACCTGCAACAAATCCGGCAAATTTGCCAACCGTTGATTGAGCAAATTCGTCATCCGTTGGAGAGTTCGCAATTGCTGTTGCTGTTCTCCCAAAATCACGATCGCCCTGCGAAGATTATCGCTCGCTTCTTGAGATTCTTGATAAAGCCGCGCATTATCAACCGCCAGCGCCGCACGACGAGCTAAATCTTCAACTAGCTCTAAATCCGCTCGAGTATATTGACGTTGAGAGTCAGATATCCCTAAGGTAATCGCTCCTAGCGTCCGACCGCGAGCCACTAGCGGCACGCACATCACCGATTTAGGTGCTAGTTCCCGTAACAGCGCTAATTGGTCAGTTTCTGGCCGCTCTTTTTGGATGATTTCCCTTTCAACATCCGGATAAAACTGAGATTTACCCGTCTGCAAAACTTTTGTTACTCCGAACAAAGTACTTGGATAATCGGAATAAACCTGCTGCCACTGTTGTAACAAAGCCATTTTCATGGGATCGGCATGGCAAAAAGCTACCCGCTGTAGAGAAGAAGCCACTTCTGATGAGAATGTATTTTCACCGTTACCTTCTCCATCCAGCACGTCGATCGTACACCAGTCAGCAATTTGCGGCACTGCCAAATTAGCTAAATTCGACCAAGTAATTTCATAATCGAGAGAAACAGAAAGAATCGTGCTGGCATCCGCTAAAAACTTTTGATAATCTTCTGCTTGTTTGCGATCGGTAATATCGCGAGCCACGCTTAATACGTATTCCGGCAACCCTTCTCGGGACAATTCCGGCACTAAACGAGCTTGATAATATCGCATCGTGCCATCTGGAGTTGTGTAACTTAATTCGATCGCTTGTTCTTCACCAGTGGCAAAAACCTGCTGGAGGCTCGATTGCCAAGAGGTGAGATTCTCCGCTGTCGTTAATTCCAACATATTTTGGCCGATCAACGATTGTGCCGTTAAACCGGTTGCTTTTTCAATCGCCGGATTAATGTAGATAATCTCCAACTGTTTGTTATAACGGGCAATAATATCCGGCGCGTTTTCCACCAATGCCTTAAATTCTTGCTCCCGACGATGCAACGCTTCCTCGGCTAGTTTTCGTTCGGCGGCAAAAGCGACGTTGCTAGCAATAGTTTGGGCTAATTGAATTTCTTCTTCCGTAAACTGGTGGGGCCGATCGTAATAAAGCATGAATTTGCCCAACAGTTTTTCTTGTAAGGGCAGATTGCCAAAACCTCCCGTTTTTAAGGGAATAAACGCCAAAGCCCGAATCCCCTCTGCCAAAATCGTATTTCGCCAAGGCTCTAAAGAAGAATCCGTTTCTAGATCGGAAATGCAGATCGGTCGGGCATTCTGGGTATCCGACGACCAAGGGCTATGTCCTTCCAGGGCTTGTCGATACTGTTCGGAAAGCTTGTACCAAGCCTTAAAGCGCATTACTCCATCGGAGTCGAACAGTAAAACAGAAGTACGATCGGCTTTCAGCGCCCGTTGCAAACCATTTAAAGCAATTTGATAAATTTCCTCTAACTTAGCCGCCCGACTGACCGCATTAGTAATTTGATAAATAATCTGCAACTGGTCGAAGCTACGATGCAATTCTTCTTGGGCAGCTTTCGCGATCGTGATATCGCTGATAATCCCTGCCATCCGCACCGGTCTGCCTTGACTATCCCTTTGCACTTTTCCCCGCGTCATGCAGTGGCGATATTCCCCCGATTTATGCCGCAAGCGAACTTCTAAATTAAATTCAATATTTTGATAAAGGTGTTCTAAAATTGCATTTTTTATTTTTTGCCGATCGTCTGGATGTAACAATTGGGAAAATACATCCCAAGTGCGAGCTACACAAGAACCTTCCACCCCAAATTCCGCCGCCGACAATCCAATAATTTCGATTAAACGATCGTTCCAATAAATTTCATTATTTAAAATATCCCAATCCCAGATCGCATCGTTCGATCCTTCCAAAACCAAACGATAGCGTTCTTCGCTAACTTTCAGTCGTGCTTGCGCCTTTACCGCTTCCGTTTCCGCTCGATAAATCCGGATCGCATTTCGTAAACTCCTGACTAAAGACTGAGCAGACAATTTTCCTTTCGGCAGATAGTCGGATGCTCCCGCCTTCATCATTTCTACGGCAATCTGCTCGTCACCCTGTCCGGTCAGCACTATAATAGGCATCTTAAAACCAGCAGTCCGCCATTGTTGGAGCAAAACCAGCCCGTCGGCATCCGGTAAGCGATAATCTAAAAAAATCGCATCAAAAGTTTGCTGATTTAATGCCGCGATCGCTTCTTCATAGTTTTCTACTTCTGACAGTTCCACTGATTCCTCGGTAGCCTTGAGCGCTCGGCGAATCGCCATTCGATCCACCACATCATCATCAACTACCAGAATTTTCAGTCTCTCTTCCATCCGTATTTCACATCCCTTGATTTGTTTATCACGAATTTTAAATTTTTTCGGTTTTAAAACATTTTGATAACTCAAACATCAAAATTCAAAAAATAGAATTTTGATGCTCGATCTTTCAACTCTGACTTTTGAACGCTCCTTAAGGCATTTCGCTGAGCGTCCAGTATTTATTAAGTGTTGCCATCACTTCCACAAATTTTGAAAAAGTAACTGGCTTCACAATATAACCTGCTACATTCAGGTTATAAGCATCTACTTTATCTTTCTCCGCACTAGAAGTCGTCAGTACAATGACAGGTATGTAACGCAGTTGGGGGTCTGCCCTCAGTTCTCTTAAAAACTCGATGCCTCCCATTTTAGGCATATTCAAATCGAGTAATATCAATCGGCGTAACCAGGGAATCCGCAAGGAATTATCTTGTTCTCGTAATACGGACAATGCTTCTAACCCATTAGCAGCGATGTATAGGTGATTAGTAATATTGTTTTTTTGGAACGCTCTTCGCACCGTCATTACATCTACATCATCGTCATCAACTAGTAAAATATTCAGCTTTTTGTCATTGGCGACCATTATCATTTTTCCTTTGTCATCGGTCATTTGTAATTCATCAATCATTAATCATCGATCGGCGATCGCAAATGACGAATGACTAATGGCAGAGTTTTTTTCCTCTTCCTGCCTGTTTGGATAAAGTAGCAAGAAGTTTGTCATCAAATGCACTATCGGCAATTACTTCGGCCAAGTAAAACGAAAAGTAGCACCCCGATCTACTTCCGATTCCAAACAAATGTTTCCTCCTTTATCTTCTACTATTTTTTTGACTAAAGATAAGCCTATGCCAGTATTTTCCACGCGATCCCTGGCTAGCAAAGTTTGAAAAATCACAAATACTTTCTCATGATACTGAGGCGCGATCCCCGGACCATCATCGCGGACGACAAACTCGTAAAATTCTCCTTTATTTTGGCAAGAGATCGTTACCGTTCCATCTGGGCGATTGTGGTGTTTGATGGCATTGCTAATTAGATTGGTAAACACTTGTTCTAAAAGTAACCGCTCTGTAGTAAAAACGGGCATTTCTGATTCCACTGTAATGGTAAATGTTGGTGGCGGTGCTAACGAAGCGATCGCATTTTCCAACATAACTCCTACATCTACTAACTCTTTGGCTGTTTTTACCCTTCCGACGCGAGAATATTCTAAAATCCCTTGAATTAAGGCTTCCATACGGTGAACTCTGCCTCGCAGCAGGTCCATTTGGTGTTTGGTATCTCCGGTTAAATGCTCTTGTAAATCTTCTTCGATCCATTGGGAAAGATTGGCGATCGCTCTTAGAGGAGCTTTTAAATCGTGGGAGACAATATAAGCAAACTGGTCTAACTCTTGATTGCGTTTTTCTAAGACAGTATTGGTTTTAGTTAAAACCGAAGTTAATCTAGCCAATTCAGTCGCACGCGATCGGAAAATTTCTTCCATCAATTTTCGATCGGTAATATCAATACAAGAGCCAATGTAACCAGCAAAACTACCATTAGGCATAAATCTGGGCATTCCTCGGTCTAAAATCCACCGATACTCACCATCCGCACGCCTCAAACGATATTCCATCTGAAAATCTTCGCGGGTAGTAAAAGCACTCATGTAAGTATCTAAGTAACCTTGAAAATCATCTGGGTGAATCCCTTGCATCCATCCCCTGCCCGTTTCTTCCTCTAAACTTCTGCCCGTAAAATTCAACCAAACTTGATTGAAAAACGTATACAGTCCATCAATCCCCGATACCCATAATAAAACCGGCGCACTATCTGCCATCGTGCGGAATCTTTCTTCGCTTTCGCGCAGAGCAGCCTCTTTCTGCTGAGATTCTCGATAAAGGCGGGCGTTTTCGATCGCTAAAGCACCGCGACGCGCTAAATCTTCCGCCAATCCCAAGTCGGATTTGCTATATCTTCGCCCTGATTCGGAATAAACAAATGTAATCGCCCCCAAAGTCCGTCCGCGCACGCTCATCGGTACCACCATCGCCGATGAAAAACCGATGTTTCGCAATATTTCTAAATGCTCTCGATCGCAAGCGGCCTCTACTAGTAAAGCATCGGGAATTTCTTCGTACAATTCAGACTGCCCGGTTCGCAGCACGTTCGCTACACCATGTTTGGCATTCATATCATGGGGATAGCGCTTTTGTAATTCTTTGGCCCACTCTACTTTACCAGGGTCTACATGAGCTACGGCCAACCTTTGGAGCGAGCCTTCTCCATCTGTTGCCCTTCGCTCCCTTACCCCATCTTCTGCCCAAATATCCACCGCGCACCAATCAGCAATTTCGGGTACTGCTAAAGCCGCTACTCTTTGCAGAAGAGTTTGGTAATCTAAAGAACTCGCTAATTCTTGGCTAGCCGCCGCTAAAAAATGCTCTGTTTGTTGAAATTGCTTTTGGGTATCGATATCCGTAGCAGTACCGATCCACCAAATTATTTGCCCTTCTTCGTTTCGCATCGGTACCGCTCTACCGACGTGCCATCGGTAACAACCGTCTGCTTGTTGTAAACGATACTCGAATCCACAGCTTTCACCAGTTTGAAAGACTCTTTGCCAATCCTCTAAAGCACGCAGGCGATCGTCTGGATGTATAACCGACTGCCAACCCCGGCCTTTCGTTTGCTCAAAGCTTTTTCCCGTATATTCAAACCACCACTGATTGAAGTAATCCACCATTCCATTAGGCTGTGCCGTCCAAACGATCAGCGGTATGGCATCGGCTAGTTTTCGATACCGCTGTTCTTTTTGGCACAAAGCCCTCTCTTGGTGTTGGCGTTTGATTACGATAGATAGCAAGTTAGCGATCGCTTTTACGAAATCTACCTCCTCTCGATCGAATTCCCGTTTGCGAGTAGTGTAAGCACCCAAAAAGCCGAAGGGCTGTTCTTGAACTTCGATCGCCACATCGAACCCACTTTCAATCTGATGATTTCTTAAAAAAGATAAAAACTCTATTCGATGTTCGTTATCAGTTTTTCTACCTATAAAGATGGATGACAAAAAATTGGTTTTTTGTAGGTAAGAACTCGGAATACCTGCTCGCTCCAATAATGAATCGTAATTCAAATCTTCAACAATAGTAGGTACACTAGAAAACAATCCGTTACCTACTTGTGGATTTTCCACTCTCGCTGGTTTTCCTAGTGCTGAGTGCCAACCCTCAGCCGCCTTGACAAAACACGCATTTTCTTCCATTATGACGATCTCCCAAACAACTGCATATTCAATTTCAAGAGTTTGGGTAATTAGATTAACTGCTTTCTCAAGCAGACTGGAAAAGTTACCCTTTGTTAAGGCATCGTAACTTAGCTGTCCCAAGGTAGCTCTTTTCAATTCATCTAATCTGGATTCATTCACGTTCTGATACCTCTTGGATGTTGACAATAAAACTAAAAACTATTTTTTTACCTAGTACCCTACCAGATAAACTAACCCCAGCCAGAAAAGTGTTACTATTTTGGCGAAGGTAGATGATTAACCAACAAACAATCAACAAGGAGAATACAACTGTCTGAGTAGATGAGCGGTCTGTTACTAACTCTGGAAGAACGAGCCTTTGATTGGCTTATTTTGCATAAAATAAAGCCAAAGGTGTTTCTGCCAAGAATCTGGCCATTAGCTCAGATATTGTTGATTCTCAAGTTATCCTGCTTGCACCCCCTACAGCAGTTATTTTGCTGGCAAGAAAATCGCTATACTCGTACCAGTATTAGTCGAGTTAGGTGGAATAACAGGGTTTGAGCAATCCAGACCAGGAGCGTTCCTTTCATTAGGTTTTAATCGAAAGTTCTTCCTTGGCAGGATGAAAAGAGCGTGTAAATGCTAGCTGGCTTTTTCAGCGGTAAGCCTGTAACTTACCGATTGACAGCTTCCAGTAAAGGAGGGTAACTGATGGGATTGTGCCTGGGATGGAAAGGTATTAAATCATACTGTCAAAACATCAAAAGTACGATCGCGCATCACCAAAACCATAATCGACTTGGGAAACCAAGCAATTGCAGATTAGGCATTTGCACGAAGATGGGAAGAAAAACTCTTTTAGTTTGAATCTATCGAGATGTTGAAAATCCCTTCCCCTACCAATGGGCGTACTTTACTCAAAACCGTCGAAACATTAGTAACCTAGTTTGGCAAAAGCTAAAAATTTAGAAATGGGAACGTTGCCGACAATGAAAGAAATTCGCGTTGCCCTCATAGAAGATCACGACCTCACCCGCGTGGGGATTAGAACGGCACTACAACAGCGAGAAGAAATTTCCGTTGTAGGAGAAGCAGCTAACGGCTATGAGGGACTGAAGCTGATTCAAACAGCACAACCAGACATTGCAATAGTTGACATTGGTTTGCCTGACATTGATGGAATAGAATTAACCAGGCAGCTAAAAGCATCGATCGAAGATGACGAAAAAGCACCAAAAGTGTTGATTTTGACGCTGCAAGACAATCAAGACGCCGTACTAGCAGCTTTTGCCGCTGGCGCTGATTCTTACTGTATGAAAGATATCAGTTTTGATAATTTGCTGGAAGCCTTGCGCGTAACGCAGGAAGGCAACTCATGGATCGATCCGGCGATCGCCAGAATAGTCTTGCAACAAACACGTCAAACCACCACCCACGCACCATCTAGCACCCCCGAACCATCTATCAGTTCTAAAACCGTGGCCATCACAGCCACCGAACCAGAATACAGCCAAATGCTAGAAGCTTATCCTTTAACCGATCGAGAATTAGAAGTTCTCCAACTGATCGTAGAAGGATATAGCAACGCCGCAATAGCTGATAAGCTCTACATTACAGTCGGCACGGTTAAAACCCACGTTCGCAATATTTTAAACAAACTATGTGCCGATGACCGTACCCAAGCTGCCGTGCGTGCCTTGAGATCCGGATTAGTGGGATAATAAACTGGCATAACCGTAACCTTAAATACCAGTAATGTTAGCAACTAGCATCAAAAGTGGGTAATCGATAAAGATAAAGATCGACAGTTCGATCTTTCTCTGACCATACCACCTTGGCAGCATCCGCCATTAATGCCAAATTATTAATGGCTGCGCTTTCATAAACTTTGGCTTTCTATTTTGGGGTTAAGCTTGATGGGAAGTCTTCCATTTGTGTCAAATTAGACCACAGGGATGACTTTCAAGCCACCCTGCTAAAGCGGCTGAGTTGCCAAACTCGGAAAGCGTAAGCGATCTGCCGTAAGTCAGTTGCTATATAGGAGTGCTTGAGGCATTCACCGATGAACAAATTGCAAGTGGAGTAGCACATGAGTCGGGGAGATGGCAGCAAACTCAAACTCATGGTGGTGGATGACGAACCTGATAACCTCGATCTGCTCTACCGAACTTTTCGGCGAGACTTTTCCGTATTTAAAGCTGAAAGTGGGCCTAGCGCCTTAGACGTACTAGACAAAGAAGGGGAAATGGCCGTAATTATTTCCGACCAAAGGATGCCCCAAATGAACGGGACAGAATTTTTGGGTCGGACAGTCGAACGTTTTCCAGATACGATTCGCATCCTTCTAACCGGCTACACCGATGTAGAAGATCTAGTAGAAGCAATTAACTCAGGGCAGGTTTTCAAGTACATCACCAAGCCGTGGAATCCGGCTGAATTAAAAGCAGTCGTTCAGCAAGCTTCCGAAACGTACCGCGTTTTAAAACGAAGAACTGACGAACTACGCCGCGCTTTGCAGCGAGAAACCCTATTTAACGCCGTCACCAACGCGATCAGGGAATCCCTTGACTATGGCAGTATGCTGCAAAAAATCGTCGAAACGATCGGCCAAACATTTGGCGCTAGTTGCTGCCTCCTGCGACCAGTAGAAGGCAATCGACTGCTGCCAGAAATTTTTTCCTACCAAGCTGCTGACTTTGACGA
Source organism: Leptolyngbyaceae cyanobacterium (assembly GCA_036703985.1). GTDB lineage: Bacteria > Cyanobacteriota > Cyanobacteriia > Cyanobacteriales > Aerosakkonemataceae > DATNQN01. Next base: position 97,916 of record DATNQN010000057.1, on the reverse strand, counting down.
TGCTACGACCCCGGATGCCCTGCTTAAATTAGCCTTGGAAAATCGGCAGACAGAAATTGCCCAGAACAATAGCAATAACGGCACGTCCTACGAACTAGTAGTACCGCTGATTTGCCAACAAGACCTCCTAGCAGTTCTCTACCTCAATCAAAACGGTAGTCGTGCTAGCTGGTCTGCCGAAGATATTCAACTGCTGGAAAACGTAGCAGAACAAGCCGCTCTAGCTGTCTCGCAAGCTAAACTTTATCAGCGGACTCAATTGCAAGCCCAACAGATGCGAGCAGAATTAGAAGTAGCCCGTCAAATTCAAAACAACCTGCTACGCCAAAGTTGGCCAGAAGTAGAAGGGTTAAGAGTTCAAGCCTGCTGTTTTCCAGCCAGAGAAGTTGGTGGTGATTTCTTTGAAGTGTTCATCCATCCTAAAGGAGATATCTGGCTAGCCGTGGGAGATGTTTCTGGTAAAGGCGTTCCCGCTGCTTTATTTATGGCCAGTGCGATTTCCGTGATGCGACGAGAACTGTCCCAAGAAAATCCGCCAGAACCTCATATAGTAATGCAGAATCTCAACAGTAGTCTTTCAGACGATCTGATCGGGAACAATTGTTTTATTACGATGGTTCTGGCTCGTTATACTCCGGCGACCGGTCAGTTGGTTTATGCTAATGCAGGCCACATCTATCCTTTGGTCTGGTCTTACGAAGCCGTAGCTAAAAAAGCGCCAAAAATCGAACCCAATTTCCTGAAAGTGCGGGGTGTTCCATTGGGGATTTTACCGATCTGGAAAGCGATGTCTGGTAACTTGTCTTTAAATCCAGGAGAAGCGCTTTTACTGGCAAGTGATGGAATAACTGAAGCAAGCGTCAGCCAAGAGGTAGTAAGCTCTGATGATGTTGGTGCTAATGGGTACAACCCAGTTATGCTGAAACAAGATGGTTTGTGGCAGTTGTTGCTAGAAGAGCAAAGTCCTCTAGACTTGACCCATTTATTAGCACGCATCAGAGGACACAACCAAGTTCAGGAAGACGACCAAACAATACTCTCTCTGGAGGTTCTGTAGTCAATGAGAACTGAGCTACATATTCCTAGCGACCTGAAGTTTTTAGCAATAGTAGAAAGTTGGTTGCTGGGCTGTTTGGAAGCAGAGTTAGGCGACTCTGCGATCGATTGGCCTCGAATGTCTAATCGCCTGCGACTGGCTCTGGTTGAAGCTTACTCGAACGTGGTACGTCACGCTCACAGAGATCAGCCAAATTTACCAATTTTGATTCGCTTAGAACTAAAAGAGCGCGATTTAGCCCTAGAAATTTGGGATCACGGGAAGGGTTATGATTTATCTACTTATTTGCCCCCTAGTCCAGAAGATAAGCAAGAAAGCGGCTATGGCTGGCTGATTATGAATAGATTGATGGATCGGGTAGAGTATCGCCTTCAGGTAAATGGCCGCAACTGTCTGAAGTTGGAAGCAAGTATACCTAAATTAAGTGATAAGTAAGAAAAACCACAGTCTGTTGCCTGTCGAGATCGGAGTAGGATTTTTGGGAATGAATCTGCCACAGTGCCATCAGGGTGCTAATCTCTGGCGAAATCAGCAGTGGCCGTAATCAGCAGCTAAGGGAACTTCTAGCGGGATTCTCTTTGTCTGTATCTGCTTACCTATTCGCTAGCCTACTCTGCTCTAAATGGAAGAGCGGCTTCATCAATCAATTTCTAGATACTAAGCTAAGCGAGGATGAAATAAACTTTACAAAAGTTAAATAATTGGAAATATATATTAACATTAATCTCAATTTAAATTAACTTTTATTAAATGAAGTTCATTCTTCTATAAAAGACTTTTAACATTTTGACAGTAACGCAAAAGTAAATACCTATATCCCCTAAAAAGCAATGAGACGATTTCCGGGGAGAAGGCTGCTTGCTAAAACTAAAACTTAACTTTTGTAAATCTAATCAGACAAAGCTACTTTTTGACTATGAGCCAGCTGTTTGTCCTATCTCCCCGCTATCGATTAGATGATGAGTCTCTTTGGCTTCTAGGAATCGATCCGGCGCGTAATTACTGGATATCTGTTAATGGCGAAACCGATTTATCCGTGGCAATTCCCGGATTAACAGTATCTTGTTTAAGCGAGTGGAAGCAGAAGATTCGCCAATTTCATTTGCTGATGCCGGGGGGGCAGATAGATTTAGTACGAGCGGCTAGTAGTTGTCAAATTCACTGTATTAGCGAAAATTGTTACGCGATCGCATCAGAAATCCAAGATGCCCCCGTTTGGCACTTATTCGATCGAGAAACTTTAGAAAGCCTTCTCAGAACGAGTCACCCAGACTGGCAATGCTCGCCCAAAGATATCGATCTGGGGCGTCAAATGCTCATGCGCGTATTGAAAAATTCAGCAGCTATCTCCACAATTGGCTAGCGCTCAGCGAACCAATCCGAGCGATTTCATTTAATTAGATTGGTAAAGCAAATCTTTTAACTATCGACGTAAATTTAATAACTCTTGAGGAGAAGCTAAAAGCTTAATAGTAGCTGAAAATATTTCTTGATCGGGATTAAGTACGAATATCCAACTCACGTTTACACCAAAAAACGGTGTTTGTACCTTTCCAGTGACTTGATAATGAAGATACCCATCTTCTAATATCTCGTCAATGCCTTCACGAGGATAAAGCTGCATTCCTTTTGCTTCTTGTTCTAAATAAATAGCGATCGCATCTGGGCCAACCACTGGCGATTCAAAAGGAGGCCGCATCGCTCCATCATTAGCAAATAAAGCAGCTGTTGCCTGAAAGTCTTCGGCATTAAAAGTTTCAAAATACTTTAAAATAACAGGCTCTCTCACACCTTTTATTTCTGCACTTACCTTACCATCGGGCTGTAAATTCTCTAGTATACTCTCAGCAGTTTGCATCGCCGTTCCTCCTCAGAAAATTTAATGTTATGCCAGCTAATTAGTCGATAATATCGATCGCGAAGCGTAAAAACATCAACCAAATTAAACATAAAAGCAGGCCAAAACCTGCTTCTAGAGAGGTATTCTGAGTAACAAGCTCGGAAACCTGCCTAAGGAAATTTTGTTTGAGAGGAAAGGCTGTACTCATTTTGCCGATGAGTTTCCGTGGAGAACTGAGTCAACCCAGCGTTGGCAATCCTTTAAGCACCTGCAAAAGCCACTAAAAAGCGATCGAGCTTTGTAAATATTTTTTGTAACTAATTACGTATTGCTACATTTATTTACAAATTACCAGTTAAATTTATAAATGATGATATTAAAAAATTATAATAGTAAGTTTGTCACAAATGTGATTTGTATCCCTTGAAAGTTTGCTTTAATTGAGTTAATAATTCATCAACAAATCAATGCCGTCACTTCCCCTCAACAGTACGCAAGTTAAAGAAAAAGCCTTAGAGTTGGGATTCCACAAGGTTGGGATTGTAGTGGTGGACGCACCAGATGAATTGGAAAATCTAGCAGTACAAAAATTACAGGCATGGTTAGCGCTAGGTTACCAAGCTGATATGGAATGGATGGCTAATCCTAAGCGTCAGGATATTCGTTTAGTTATGCCACGGGTAAAGTCGCTAATTGCTGTAGCCCTCAATTACTACACTGCTCACCAACGCCCGGAGAGTAAGGAAAATGCCAAAATATCTCGTTATGGGTGGGGGAGGGATTATCATAAAGTGTTGCATAAAAAGTTAAAAGCACTGGCTAACTGGCTGCAAACACGAGGAGAAGGAATAGAAGCTCGTTATTATGCCGATACAGGCCCAGTTCAGGATAAAGTGTGGGCGCAGCGTGCAGGTCTGGGATGGATTGCTAAAAACGGGAATTTAATCGTGCGAGAGTACGGTTCTTGGCTATTTTTAGGGGAAATCCTCACCAATTTGGAATTATCGCCAGATCGACCCCATACAGAACACTGCGGTACTTGTACTCGTTGTATGGAAGCTTGTCCTACGAATGCGATCGTCCAACCGTTCGTAGTCGATGCCAACCGTTGTATTGCATACCACACGATCGAAAATCGCGCCCCTGAATTGCCAGATGCGATCGCCAAAAATTTAAATGGTTGGGTAGCTGGTTGCGATATTTGTCAAGATGTCTGCCCTTGGAACCAGCGGTTTGCTCGAGAAACTAATATTGCTGAGTTTCAGCCTTATCCTAGAAATATAGCTCCTAAATTAAGTGAGTTAGCAGAAATCTCAGAAGAAGATTGGCAACAACGTTTTCCAGCATCAGCCCTGCGGCGAATTAAGCCTGAAATGTTACGTCGAAACGCTCGCGCTAACCTCGAAGCCTCTCAATAAAAATTTAGAGATTAACGAAGGAATGATAAAATTTACTAAATATTGGGAATATTATGACTGTAAGATTTATTATTTTTGACTTTGACGGTACTGTAGCTGATACCTTTGATGCAATCGTCGATATTATTAATCAGTTAGCACCTGAATTTGGCTATAAGCAAACCACCCAAGAAGAACTAATCCAAATTCGGAAAATGACTTCTAGAGAAATTATTAAACAATCTGGCGTTCCCCTTTTTCAATTACCTTTTTTATTGAAAAAAGTTAAAATAGGGCTAAATAATAAAATTCACTTACTAACTCCTATTCCAGGTATGAAAGAGGCTTTAATAGATCTCGCTCGTTTGGGGTATAGGTTAGGTATTATTACTTCTAACGACCGAGAAAATGTAGTAAAATTTCTTCAAAATAATGATTTCCCTAATTTGTTTGACTTTATTTATTCCGGTACAAGCCTGTTTGGTAAAAGCAAAGTCATCAATAAGTTTCTAAAGCAGCATAAATTGAAAAGAGAAGAGATTATTTACATTGGCGATGAAACTAGGGATATAGACGCTGCGAAAAAAAGTCATATCAAAGTAATTGCAGTGGCATGGGGCTTTAATTCTAAAGAGGTATTATTAAAACAGAAACCGGATTTTTTAGCAAACCAACCAAATGAGTTAATTTCAATAATTACTACTTGGCAAAATAAAATTAGTTAAATAAAAAAAGATTATATATCATAAGTTGGCGATAATTTTGAAAGTTAACTTAGTTTAAGTAAATCGAAACTTTTCCCTGGAGAAATTGGGTTCATTCTCAACTAACAATCTCCGCCTTATAGTAAAACCCATGAAAATCATAAATTTTACTTGCTGCCAAAATGAAAAAGCTATACAATTCACTTACTCCTTGTTAAATTTAATATTTCGGCAGTAAAAAAAATAAAAATAGAAAGTTAATTTTAAAAACATAATGGATTAATATAAAATAAATTTTATATTAATTAGTAAATATTTTTAAACACCAGCTAGCTAACTTCACCCAAAGAAGAGATAATCCCCAGCGCAACATTAGGAAATGCTATAGTCATCTTGACTAACAATAAAAAAACTAACTGATAGACTTCCGAAATAGCTAAATCATATTGTGAAGAATGCTGGCAAAATATAATTAGGTGATAATTAAATCAACCTCAACCAACTATTTAGCGCTTGCTTGGCAGTTACTTTAAAAGCTAGATGTTCTTTTATGGTGAGTAAAGCAGCTATCTCATACCGATCCGATCGTCCTACTCGCGAAAGCTGAAATCTGCTGTGGAGAAAAAATCAAAAGTTGACATTGTTGCAAATAACGAAAGACAAGTGTTTGAGATCACTGTTTCGCGTTCGGGTTGGCTGATACCATATGAAGTCAATACCTTGAGCCTCTTCTGCCAAAGAAGCCCAAAAAAATGCTTGTGGCAAAACCTCGGCGTAGCGATTGCTTCTTTAGGGACAACTAATAAGATTGTCCGATCGGAATCGTTGCTGATGCTATTCAGGTAAGCTGGTAGTAAGTGTGTATAACACCCAGACAACGCTAAAATTTACCGCATTGCCTGTGGAAAACGCCCTTTTATCCGCTCCCAGCTTAAAAATACCCATTGCTTGTGCTAGCTTCTATGCCCTATGCTTGCTAATCGAAATTATCCAATGGCATCGAAAATTTAGAGGCATACTAGCCATAACAGACATAGTTAATCTAGTGCGTGCATCACCATTTATCAGCCAGTGGATACCTATTGCTAGGTAAGCTGGCTTAAAGTTAGAGTGATGGTAAAGTTAGTTAGGGCAAAATGCTCGAAAGGCATTGCTGGGTGCTGATTAAAAACGGTAGAAGATGTAAAACCGAACTACGGGACTGCTTGAGGAAGGAAAGCGAGCGACACCCATGTCTAGTATGCAAAACCAATTTACAATTCACTTCTGGGGCGTCAGAGGTAGTATTCCATGTCCAGGGCCACACACTGTACGCTATGGCGGCAATACCCCTTGTATAGAAATGCGGGTGGGTAATAAACGCCTGATATTTGATGGAGGCACTGGCTTGCGAGTGTTGGGGCAATCTTTGTTGTCCCATATGCCCTTAGAAGCTTATATGTTTTTCACCCACTCCCATTGGGATCACATTCAGGGATTTCCTTTCTTTACACCAGCATTTATTAAAGGGAATTGCTTTCACATCTATGGAGCGGTCTCTCCCAATGGTGCTACCGTTCAGCAACGGTTAAACGACCAAATGCTGCATCCAAATTTTCCAGTACCGCTACAGATTATGGGTGCCCAACTGAAGTTTTATAACCTTGAGATGGGTGACACCGTTGAATTAGGGGATGTCAAAATCGAGACTGGCTTGCTAAATCATCCAGGAGAAGCGATCGGTTATCGAATAAACTGGCAAGGCTGTTCGGCAGCTTATATCTCCGATACGGAACATTATCCAGATCGTTTGGATGAAAACGTGTTGCGGTTAGCTAACAATGCTGACGTGATGATTTACGATGCCACCTATACGGATGAAGAATACCATTCTCCGAAATCCAGTAAGGTGGGTTGGGGACATTCAACCTGGCAAGAAGCAGTCAAATTAGCTAAAACAGCTAATGTCAAACAACTGGTAATCTTCCATCACGACCCCCTGCATGACGATGATTTCTTAGATTTAGTGGGAGATCGAGCGGTTCAGTTGTTCCCCAATACGATCTTGGCTAGGGAAGGCATGACGATCGAATTAATTGCGCCATCGGTTCCTCAAACAGAAGACTTTCAAGAAGCAAAAGTATCTGCTTAAAAATTATTTCTTAAGTCATTAGCGATTGATAATTCATAAATGGCTGAAGATCGATCGTAATTACCTCTTGCCAACTGGCGAATTTGTGTAAAAATGTAAAGCGTGTGGCTTACCTCATCGCTAACAACCGTTCTAACTCCAACCGCTGTTGCCCTGGGAAACTTTGACGGGATACATCGAGGGCATCAACAGGTTATACAACCGATATTGCCAGAACTAGAAGTAAAAAGCAGTCTAGCGATATTTCACCCGGAAAAAATTCGCTCGACAGAAGATAAAAAGTTCCTGGATTCGTCTGTAGTAAGCTATGGCGAATACACTGACAAAATAACGGTCAGCGAACGCCCTTACTCAACCGTTGTCACTTTTAATCCCCATCCTCGCGAGTTTTTTACCGGGCAAACTCGTAGTTTGTTAACACCTATAGAAGAAAAAGTAAACCAATTGCATTTATTAGGGGTTGAGCAATTGGTAATGTTACCATTTAATCGTTCGTTGGCTGATTTAAGCCCCCATGAGTTTGTCGAGCAGATCGTCGTGGGACACTTGAAAGCCAAGCGAGTCAGTATAGGACAAGATTTTTGTTTCGGACATCGCCGATCGGGAACTTCAACTGATTTACAGGCGATCGCCGCCCAATACAATGTAGAAGTAATTATCGTGCCCATCCACAACTCTCAAGGGGAAAGAATTAGTAGTTCTGCGATCCGAGAAGCCTTGGCATCAGGAAATATAGAAGCTGCCAATCGAATGCTGGGCAGATCTTACACGCTCAAAGGGTTGGTAGTAAAAGGTCAGCAACTAGGTAGAACTCTAGGATTTCCCACAGCTAATTTGGAAATCCCTAGCGATAAATTACTACCCCGTCTGGGAGTTTATGCCGTGAGAGTTTTGCTCGAACAACAGCCAGCGATGGGAGAATCGGGATGCCCAAAGGCAGCACAAGAGTGGCAAGCAGGGGTAATGAATATCGGATACCGCCCCACTATTAATGGAACCTGCCTGACCGTGGAAGTTCACTTGTTAGACTGGTCTGGGGATTTATATGGCAAAGCTTTAACTCTCAGCCTGGAAAAGTTTCTCCGTCCGGAGCAAAAATTTTCTTCCATAGAAGACCTCAAACAGCAGATTCAGAACGACTGTATAGCTGCTCGCATCAGTTTTGATAGAGAAATCACAAATTCAGAACTGGGAATAAACGACAGAACATAAGTTAAATAGGGAATCATAATTTTAACGGAATAACTTATCTAAACCGCAAATCCCAGTTTTTAATTCCCGATTTCCCACTTTATGAGAGAACAGATTGCAATTCTCACCGAAAACTTGGGCCGTACCATCGTCGGCAAAGCAGATGCGATTCGCTTAGTATTAGTTGCTTTGCTCTCTGGGGGTCATGCGCTACTAGAGGACGTTCCCGGAGTAGGCAAAACTTTGCTGGCTAAATCCTTGGCTCGATCGATCGACGGGCGCTTTCAACGAATTCAATGCACTCCTGACTTACTCCCCACCGATGTCACTGGAACGAATATCTGGAATCAAAGCACTAGCGAATTTGAATTTCTAGCCGGCCCGGTATTTGCTAACGTTCTATTAGCAGATGAAATTAACCGCGCTACGCCCCGTACTCAGTCTGCTTTGCTGGAAGTCATGGAAGAACGGCAGGTAACTGTAGATGGAGTTTCCCGTCCGGTACCCAATCCGTTTTTCGCGATCGCAACTCAAAATCCGATCGAGTATCAAGGAACATTCCCTCTGCCAGAAGCTCAGATGGATCGCTTCACCTTATGCTTCAGTTTGGGTTATCCGACAGCAGAAGAAGAACTTCAAATGCTCCAAAGGCTCCAAGATGGGATGAATGTCGATGAATTAAAACCTTGTATTTCTTTAGATGAGGTTTTAGAATTACGGCGTCTGTGCGGGCAAGTCAAAGTAGAGGCTTCCTTACAAAAGTACATCCTTAACTTGGTTAGGGCGACTAGAGAAGATGAAGAAATTAACTTGGGAGTGAGTCCTCGCGGTACGGTTGCCTTACACAAGGCTAGCCAAGCACTGGCTTTTCTCGATAGCAGAGATTACGTGATTCCTGATGACGTGAAGTTTTTAGCTCCTTACGTGCTTTCCCATCGGATCATTTCGGCTGGCGGACGACGATCGAAAACGATCGTAGAACGATTGCTTCGCTCTATACCGATTCCCTAAATATCTGGTATCTTTTTGAAAGTATTTTTAGCTACCGATTGAAGACGGCACGCTTTGGCAATGGTATTGAGAGAAAAAAAGCCGGAAAATCATTGTATAATTAAATGTTTATCCTTTTTTCCGTTTACTTTTGCCCATTTCTCGAAAAAAGTATACTGTACCGGCGTCAAACTGATAGCCGTCTTTTTTGTCTTTATAGTCGCACTTGTCGATCGCCCTGGGAAGCCTATACTAGAAGCAGCCTATCTAAACATTCCACCCTTGACAAGTAATCAAATTTATTAGAATAAATGACTCAACCACTAGGTTGATATTGATAAATCCTGAAAATTATGTTCGGTGAAAGACAACAGCAAGTAAGACCAAATACTTATCTCCTCCGAAAACGGCAGAAGCTAATCGGTTTATTGCTGTTGCTCTGTTTGGGGAGCGCGATCGTCAGCTGGTGTTTAACGCTGGTCACCGAATTGCCAGCCCAAAGTCAACCAGTAATTTCGGTATCTCGGACGGGTACGGTTGACATAGTGCCCCAAAGATATCAATTGGGACAAGAGCTATACCTGAAAAACTGCGCTAGTTGTCATATTGGAGTACCGCCAGCAACACTTCCCACCGAAACCTGGTTAGATATTATTCAAGATTCGCAACACTACGGAAAAGAATTAAAACCGCTGGTAGATCCGGAACGCTTATTGGTGTGGGAATATTTGCGAACCTTCTCCCGCGCCCGATCGCCAGAGGAAGAAAGAACTCCTTATCGAGTAATTCAGTCTCGTTACTTTCGAGCGCTTCATCCACAAGTAAAATTATCTCCATCCCTTGCATTAGGTAGCTGCGTCTCCTGTCACCCTAGAGTGACGGAATACGACTTCCGCACCCTCTCCTCTGAATGGCAAAATGCCCCGTAAAAAAATTTTTTGACCCTGGAGGAGAAAAGCACGGTGAGAATGCGATCGAATGAAAAGCCGAAGAAAAGAACTATTTAATATTCATACTTCACTTTTCATTTTATGGCGATCGCATTCTCAATCTAAATGTAGGTAGAAATTACCACCCAATTTGGGCAATTTCCCCACAAACAACCCCTAAATTGAGGATGATACGATGAAGATACCGTGCAATCTGCACGAGCGGTCATCCCAGACAAGTTGGGGAGTCTTCCTTACCAACTAGATATTTCTAATTATTTAGAAGGTAGACACAAAAAAAGATAACATTCTCCAGTGGTCAAGATTCATAGGTCAACAATCACGGTCAACCACAACTGACCGATGATTTTTGACAAATAAAAACTAAAAACAAACAACTACAAAACCTGAGCGTTCCTTCTCCTGCCATGTTAAAAAGTTTGCTGGGCGATCCAAACGCTCGTAAGCTCAAAAAATACCAGCCTTACGTTGCCGATATAAACGTCCTCGAAGAAGAAATTCAAGCTCTATCCGATCGAGAGCTTATAGGTAAAACAGCCGAATTCAAACAGCGATTGGCCAAAGCCAAAACTCCTAACGAGGAGAAAGAATTGCTGGATGAAATCCTGCCAGAAGCATTCGCCGTAGTCCGCGAAGCAGGTAGCCGCGTTTTAGGGATGCGCCACTTTGACGTACAACTATTAGGTGGCATCATCCTCCATACCGGACAAATAGCTGAAATGAAAACCGGGGAAGGCAAAACCTTAGTCGCGACCCTACCCGCCTATCTAAACGCCCTCACCGGTAAAGGCGTACACGTCATTACCGTGAACGATTACTTGGCCAAGCGCGACGCCGAATGGATGGGGCAAATTCATCGCTTTCTCGGATTGAGCGTCGGGCTGATCCAGCAAGGTATGAACCCAAGCGAACGCCAGAAAAATTATCATTGCGATATCACCTACGCCACCAATAGCGAAATCGGATTCGATTACTTGCGGGACAACATGGCCTCTTCAATGGCCGAAGTAGTGCAGCGTCCCTTCAACTACTGCATTATCGACGAAGTAGACTCGATCTTGATCGACGAAGCACGCACCCCCTTGATTATCTCCGGTCAGGTGGAACGTCCCAGCGAGAAATACATTCGAGCTTCCTTAGTAGCAGCAGGTCTGAATAAAGACGAGCATTACGAAGTAGACGAAAAAGCTCGTAACGTCATCCTTTCCGACGAAGGATTTGCCCAAGCCGAAAAACTACTGGAAGTCACGGATCTCTACGACCCCAACGACCCTTGGGCGCACTATGTTTTCAACGCCATTAAAGCCAAAGAACTATTTATCAAAGACGTTAACTACATCGTCCGCAACGGAGAAGTAGTAATCGTTGATGAATTTACCGGTAGAGTCATGCAGGGCAGACGCTGGAGCGATGGGTTGCACCAAGCTATAGAAGCTAAAGAAAGCGTCGAAATTCAAGCGGAAACCCAAACACTCGCTACCATTACTTATCAAAACCTGTTTTTGCTGTATCCCAAACTAGGCGGCATGACCGGTACCGCCAAAACAGAAGAAGCAGAATTTGAAAAGATTTACAAGCTGGAAGTGACGATTATCCCCACTAATCGTAAAAACATCCGGCGAGACGTATCAGATGTAGTATACAAAACAGAAACAGCTAAATGGCGAGCAGTAGCTGAAGAATGCGCCCAAATGCACGAACTCGGTCGCCCTATATTGGTAGGAACTACCAGCGTAGAAAAATCAGAAGTACTGAGTGCTTTATTGCAAGAAAAGCGAGTTCCTCACAATCTTCTCAACGCGAAACCAGAAAACGTGGAAAGAGAGTCGGAAATTATCGCTCAAGCAGGTCGCAAAGGAGCCGTTACCATTGCCACTAACATGGCGGGTAGAGGTACAGACATCATCTTGGGTGGTAACGCCGACTACATGGCGCGGCTAAAATTGCGGGAATATTTTATGCCTCGCGTCGTACAACCAGAAGAAGAGGAGCAACTTTCTCCCGTGCGAGTACCCGGTGCAGAAGCCGATCGCGGTGGCGGTGTTGGTTTTGCCCCAGGCAAAAAAATGAAAACTTGGAAAGCATCACCGCAAATTTTCCCAGTCGAACTATCGCGGGAAACCGAAAAGATGCTCAAAGAAGCAGTGGAATTTGCCGTGCGAGAATACGGAGAAAATAGCTTATCGGAATTAGAAGCAGAAGATAAAGTAGCGGTAGCGGCTGAAAAAGCGCCAACTGAAGACCCAGTAATCCAAAAACTGCGGGAAGTTTATAATGTCATTCGCAAAACTTACGAACAATACACCAGCCGCGAACACGAAGAAGTAGTAAGTGTTGGTGGCTTGCACGTCATCGGTACCGAACGTCACGAATCTCGTCGTATTGATAACCAATTACGGGGACGCGCCGCTCGCCAAGGTGACCCGGGTTCAACCAAGTTTTTCCTCAGTTTGGAAGATAACTTGCTGCGGATTTTCGGCGGGGACAGGGTAGCCGGCTTGATGAATGCTTTCCGAGTAGAAGAAGATATGCCTATAGAATCGGGAATGCTCACCCGCTCTCTAGAAGGCGCTCAGAAAAAAGTCGAAACCTACTATTACGACATCCGCAAACAGGTATTCGAGTACGACGAAGTGATGAATAATCAGCGTCGTGCTATCTACGCCGAACGTCGCCGCGTTTTGGAAGGTCAAGACTTAAAGGAACAAGTGATCAAGTATGGCGAAAAAACGATGGATGACATCGTGGATGCTTACATTAACCCCGAATTGCCTTCCGAAGAGTGGGAGTTAGGCAAATTGGTCAGTAAAGTGAAGGAATTTGTTTATCTGCTTTCCGATATGGAACCAAATCAGTTAGAAGATTTGTCAGTTGGAGAGATTAAGGCATTCCTCCACGAGCAAGTACGCATTGCTTATGACTTGAAAGAAGCACAAATCGAGCAATTACAGCCCGGATTGATGCGACAAGCCGAACGCTTCTTTATCTTGCAGCAAATCGATACTCTCTGGCGAGAGCACTTGCAAGCAATGGATGCTTTGCGGGAAAGCGTGGGACTTCGCGGTTACGGCCAAAAAGACCCGTTGGTCGAGTATAAGAGTGAAGGTTACGAAACTTTCTTGGAAATGATGACAGCCATTCGTCGGAATGTGGTCTATTCTTTGTTCCAATTTCAGCCGCAAATGCAATAAAGAAAAGGATGAAGGGTGAAGGTGATAAATTAAATCATTTATTCACTTATTCCTTCACCCTATTTTCTAATTATCGAGTGGGACGATCAAACGGCTGACTATTCTGCCATCATCCATTTGATATAAACTCAGTTCGCATCCCATCGGTCTGAGCAAAAGTTGGCAGATTCGCAAATGCAATCCTGGTGGTTTATCTAGAGTAGACGGAGCCAATTCATCTAGGGGAACTTGTTGGAGATCGGTAATTAGTTGGGGGTCGATAGTGCCGTTGTCAGTAATCGAAAGCTCGATAAATGATGAGGGATAAAAGTCTACTGGTGAAAGATTGGTTAAATTCCCGCTAATGATGGCATTATCCTTTTTAAAAGGTCGATACCAAATATCGATTCTGCCTCCATTGGCACATCGATCGCAAGCGCTCAAAAGCACCTCGTAAAGCACCAGTTCAATTTTTACTACATCCAAACTTTTACACAAACTGCTAGTCAGCGCGTTCTCGCCGCCAGCATCATGCAATTGAGTCCAAATCCGGCGCTGTTTAATTAAACCATCTATACGCTCTAGACTTCGCCTCAATAAACTAGCTAACCTAACGGAATCTTCTGTTTTAACAGTTACTTCTTTTTCTTGGATAGCTAGTTTTTCAGAACCTTTTATTTTCGTTTTCCATTGTTCCCTCGCTAGCATTTGAGAAATTGAAGATAGTCCATTTAACGTAGATGAAGACTGACCATTACCTAAATCCTTAGATATTCCTTTATTTTTCAAGTAAAAATCTTCTATTAGGCGATGTTTGTACCAATTTAAACATTGTAATTCTTGTCGTTCCTGTTGCAAAGAAGCAATCAGCATCATAAACCGACGCGACCAAGCAAATTGAGAAATTAACAAGCCAAACATCGGTAGAATGCTTTCTTGCCAAGGTTCTCCCGCACCCTTCACAAACAGAGCTATCCCTGTAGGAGCATGATCGGGAGTCGTTCTTAAAGCAATCGCCAAAACTTCCCCTATTCCCTCGCCGCAAAGCCAACGGCGGGTAGCTGTAGGTAAAGTTTCCGCATTTTTAATCAATAAACCATCAGTAAAGAGAATTTCTTGAATCAGTTCATCTGTATGTACCGGAACGGTAAATTCCGCATCGATCGCAAATTTAGGATTAGTAATCGGAGTAGTTAAAATTTGACCCTCCTTACTCCCAGGCGACCAAGTAACCAAAGCAGCCATCGGAGCTTGTACCATAGAAGCGATCGCCCCCAGAGCAGCTGCCTCGATCTGGCTTACGGTTTGCGCCTGCTGCATGGTGGAAAAAGCCCATTGCAAAGATTGGTAATTCTTTTGTTGCTTAGCGCATTCTTTATTGAGTCGCCATTGATTCAGAATCAAACCAATTTGTTGGCTGACGATCCGAAAAATTTCTCGTTCGGTAGCCGTCCACGTTCGAGCATTTTCACAACTGACTAATAACAATCCCGTCAACGGTCTTCCCAGCGTGGTATTGCAGGTTAGCACGCTCCTTACTCCCGCTTCTAAGAAGAGATTACGCCAAACTAGCAGTTTTAAATCGTTAGATAAATCTTCGATTCCCACTGGTTCTTTGCTACGTTCCAGCAATAGCCAATCCACTTGAGTTAAATTGGGTAAAACGTGAGTTGCCGGATGTCCGGAACCATCTTTAATGACTGATTGAGAGAGCGGTCTTCGGTTAACTGGATGGTGTTGATAACAAACTTCAAATTGTTTTTGGTCGGGATCGAATAGCAGCACTAATAAGCGATCGATTTGCAAGCGACCGGTTAATTGTTCGGTACAAACTTTTAATGTTTTTTGCCAATCCTCTTCGCTGGTAATTGCAGAGGTGATTTCCGATGTCAACAATTGGTCTTGCTTGGTTTGCTCGATCGTAGCTTCCATTTGTTCTATAGGAGAAATCAAAGCAATTAATTGAGCAGCACCGCGCACGAAATTTTTTTCTTCTTCCTTCCAAATCCGAGGTTCGCTACCTTCTACAGATAAAAAACCCAACAGTTCGTCACCCAAACGAATAGGAGCGGCTAAAAGACTTCTGACCCCTAATCGTTGTAATAATCGGCTGGTAATGTCGGCTTTTAAAGAACTATGAGCTTCTCCGATCGAAACTATCTGATCCCCGATTAGGGCATTATAAAAACCGCCAGATTCTTGAACGGTGATTCCGGAAGCTACTGCCGACCCATCTCCGATCCCTACCTGTCGGTTGCTGACTCGCCGCCAAAAATAGCGCCGTTCTTGCTCGAACCAGTAGATATTAGTACGAGTAGGGGTAATAAATTGATGGGTTTCGCTGACGATCGCTTCCATACGCTGCCAACTCGAAGCGCGTTCCCGCAATTGCTCCAAAATGCGAAACATCGGTTCGTCGGGGCGTTTGGTTCGCTGACGGTTCCAGTCTGCTTCGATTTGATTGAGGGAAGCTCCCAGAGTCCCTAACAGCATGGAAAGGCGGGCTTTTTCTTCCGGACGGGGAGAGACGCCCCATCCTGCGGTTCCCATTAAAACTACGCCGAAACAGCGATCGCGATATCGGATCGGAAAAATTAGAGTCCCCCGTATATTAAAATTGGCTGCGGCTTTGCGCCATTCCCCAGCCCGGGTTTCCTTTTGTAAATCGGGAACGCCTATAGGTCGCAGCTGAATTACCACTTGTTCTAAGAGGTCGCCTGGATTGAGGAAAATCCTGGTTTTGAGGAAACTCACGTCTCCTGTCGGGGTAATTCCTCCCTTTCCTAAAATGCGATGGTCTAAGCGATCGTAAAAGCCAATCCACACTAAGCTGTAATTAAACTCAGTTTGGAGGTAATTTACGGTTGTTTCCAGTAAAACATCGACGTTATCCTCTTCCCGCAAGGTTTGGAGGACACGCCCTAAAGTAACGAGTTTTTTATCTTCAGTAATCGGTTGTTGTTGCTGGCCCATCTGTTGTCACCCCCGTTGGGTAATGGGTAGAGGGTAATGGGTAAAATCTACTTACAAAGGGAATTGGAAACTAGATCTGGGAAAAAGGAAGGATAAACGATCGAGGATAAAGCATCAAAATTGCTCTCCTGCTCTTGTTACTTCTGAGAGTTTCCCTAATAAATTATTCCCAATCCCGAGTCCCTATTCCTCTATGGCCAATTACCTATTT
Source organism: Leptolyngbyaceae cyanobacterium (assembly GCA_036703985.1). Lineage (GTDB taxonomy): Bacteria > Cyanobacteriota > Cyanobacteriia > Cyanobacteriales > Aerosakkonemataceae > DATNQN01. The sequence continues at coordinate 81,302 of DATNQN010000057.1, read as the reverse complement.
GTCTTCTACTACCTACTACCACTTAAGAGCCTTGGATATATATCGAGCAGGTTTACGTCCCCTGTTGTTTAATGTCTTGAAAAGCGATCCGGAATGGTTGCACGAACAAACCATTCAATTTCTCAACTGGTTAGCCGCCAAAGGCTCTAGCATTCCAGCTAAATGGATGCAAAACCAAATAGAGCTCTCTTGTTGTCTTACAGATGCACGCCTCGAACAAAAGCTGCTAACTGATGGCAACGGGACAGCCCTACTCTTTAAAAACCCAATGGGATTAGCGGCTGGGTTTGATAAGAACGGTACGGCTTCGAGTGCTTGGTCGAGTTTTGGTTTTGGTTTTGCCGAACTAGGTACGGTGACCTTGTGGTCTCAACCAGGGAACCCCCGCCCTCGGTTATTTCGACTGCCCTTGGACAAAGCGGGTTTGAACCGCATGGGTTTTAATAACGATGGCGCTGAGGTAATGGCTACTCAGCTTTTCCTGACTTGGCAGCATCGTCTTAGACCGATTCCGATCGGGATTAACCTGGGTAAATCTAAGGTAACACCATTATCTGATGCGCCGTCTGACTATGTTGGTAGTTTTCGCCTGCTGAAAGATTGGGGCGATTACTTTGTGGTCAACGTTTCTTCACCCAACACCCCGGGTTTGCGATCGCTCCAAGAAGCCCCCCAATTGAGCGCTATCTTGTCTGCTTTACAAGAAGAGAACCAAGGTCTTAAGCCAATTCTAGTCAAGATTTCACCGGATCTGGAATGGGAAGCGATCGGCGACGTGATAGAAGTGGCAACCACCCATAAGTTAGCTGGCATCATTGCTACTAACACTACCATCAGTCGGGAAAATCTGAGAACTAAGCGAGTTTCTGCTACTGGAAAATTAATTACGGAAGAAGCAGGCGGTATCAGCGGCGCACCTCTGCGGGAACGTTCTACAGAAATTATCCGGGTAATTTGGCGAGAAACTAAAGGTCAATTACCGATTATCGGCGTGGGAGGTATCTTTACCGCCGACGATGCTTGGGAAAAAATTACGGCTGGTGCTAGTTTGATTCAAACTTACACCGGTTGGATTTACGAAGGGCCTTGGATGGTGAAACGAATTTTACAAGGTTTGTTGAATAAGTTGGAGGAAAGGGGTTTGTCTCATATTTCTGAGGCAGTTGGTTTACAGGAATAGGAGATTATAGACACCTAATGTCTTTCCCCTTAGAAAATTCGTTAATCAAAAATTAAACCCGCATAGGCGGGTTCCCTTGCCATTAATTAAGTGAAATTACATTCCTTTTATGATAATGAAAATACCTTCTTTAGCGTTTTAACTTTGGTAGAGTCAATTCCGCAATCTAATTTGGCGATCGGATTTAAACTTTTCCACTTACCTTTACTAGCTGTAAAAATAACATCTGTTGCCATATCTACATTCACTTTCTCAAAACCATCAATATTGTAATTAGATAAGTAACTTAGGCGAGCTAATATTTCGTCTCTGGAAGCCCGCTTAATATTAATAGTTTCTGGTGCTGTTGGAATTGGAACAGAGGGTTTTGGTGGTTGCAGAAAAAAAACTTGACTAAGAGCATCTAACTTTTTACCCTTAGTAATCCCACATTTTAATGTTGTAATAGGATTAAAGTCAAGCCACTTTTCCCGATCTGAATTTGCAATTTTATTTGCAAAAACTTCTGCATCGATTCCCTTCAAAGGACTACCAGGTTCAGTAATTAAATATTGCAATGCAGCCAAAATCGCTGCTCTTGACGCAGTAGAAAGGTTGACTTTTGGAACAATTTCTCTTGCTAAAATTTTTGCTTGTTCAATATTTTTTTCATTTGCTTCGATTACAATACACCATACTCTTTCTAAAGCAGCTTTTTGAGCAACTGCATAAACAAAATGATTACAAACTACTTGGTATTGGTAATCGCTTATCTCTTTAACAATAAGAGGTATCCAATTCCGTCCTCCTGTTTCCGATAAAATCTCGGCTGCGGCTGAAACAATAAAATTTGTTTCAGAGATTGATTTCTCGTAATCGATATCGGCTAACGGCAAGTGCATCAATTTACCAACATTATTAAATCCACTCATAACAAAAAATATTCCCGAGCTAGTTCTAAATAATATTTAGCAGCAATTTTGTGTTTTAAAACTGCTGGAACGCCACCAAATGCAGCACTTGAAACAACTTCGTACTCAGGGATGCTGAAGATAGTTGTATCAATTGCTCCTTTAGCAGATTTAGGCCAATAATATGGTAACAAATCTGGATTCCATTTAGATTGCTCTCCAGCTTTAATGGTTACAATTGACTTAATAGCAGCCATTGCTCTTTTAATTGTAGATTCTGTCGGTTTATGTTCATTAAAAAAGATTGGTAATGCTATTGGTCTTCCATCATTTCTAATTTTTCTGACTTCTGGAATAAATTCTTGAATAACTTTCGCAGCATTCTTTAAAGATGGAAAATTGTTATGCTTGGTGGGTATAAGAATCACATCCGAAGCGCTAACGCAACTTTTACTAAAGAATGTCCAATTAGTTGGAGAATCAAGCAAAATATAATCGTATTCATTAGTTAGCTTGAGAATTAAGTCTCTTAATCTACCCGTTCCCTTTTGAACTTGCGCTTCATATTCATAAGCCATAAATTTGGCCAACCCAGAATCAGAAGGAATCACATCAAAAACTTTTACTTCTTTTCCAGGTTTAACTTGTAACATGAAAGGTTGAATTGTATTTTTAATGTTCAATTCTCTAGTAGTAAGGCAATCAGATAATTTTACCTTTCCCTCTTTTAATCCCAAGCATTCAGTTAAATCACCTTGCTGGGGATCGAAATCAATTAATAAAACTTTCTTTTTTTGGGTAGCTAAAGTGGCTGCTAAATTAATTGCTGTCGTTGTTTTGCCAACGCCGCCTTTATCATTGTATATACAAACAGTTAAAGCTTTTGGTGGATTGTTAATTAATTGTTTAATATGATTCACTATCTCATCAATTTTTTCTTTTTTAATTAAAAAATTTTGGCTGGCGGGAATCACGACTTTACCATGTTTCCTAAATATCTGAATATGGGTAGAATTAGTCATGATACCCCATTTAGCAGTTTGGCAATTGGGCGCAAGTAAGTATCTTTTAAGCTGGTCTTTAGTTTTAATATATGTAGGGCTGTTTTCTGATAAATTAACAAACCCATTTCCAGATGCTCTGCCTTTGACTTCAACAATTAAGTACGGATTTGTTTTAGATAATGAAAATTTATCATCTCCATCGTTTTTACGGATTGCAAAATCTACAACATCTCCATTTCCTGTCGCAAACTCTTGCACCCATTCATCATCGTTAAATCCAAGAGCATCGATCGCGAATTTTACAAATTTATTATTTACATCACTTTGATTAGCATTACTTGGAATATTTTCTAAAACACTATTCCAATTTATTTGTTGCATAGCAGGCAACCTGAAATTAGATGATTAATTTACATTGTATAAAGTAATCAATATTTGACTAACTAACCACCTTTAGTTGAGTAAATGCAATATTATGTTATGAAACAAATAAAAACTTATTAATTCTTAATTTATTAGGTAGAACTATTTTTTAGTTGGTGATTCTTTGACTAACTAACGTTCTGACACATTCGCATCAAAGTCACTTCCCAAACTAATCGCGGCTGTCCGTAATTCAACAACCACTTTCGGGCTTTTTCCAATTTTTCTAAGGGTAAATGCTGAATTTTGCCGACTAAAAAATCTTGCCAATAACATTGTTGTAAATAATCAATCAACCACAATTGTGCTTCCGTATCCAAAGCTTTATCAATTTCCCTAGCTAGTTCTAAAGATTTTCTTAGGGAGTTAGGAATTTGCTTAACTGCTGCCAACAATTCAGGGGGAATGGCTTGTAATTGTTGCCAAGATTGGATCGCATCTCCCGGACTTCCCGCCGCTAACCTCAATATCTCTGGATGCTGCAAAATCTCTTCATATCCGTGTCGCCGCAGCACTGTTTCCATTGCTGCGGAATCTAAACGATAAAACGGTATTTTCTGGCATCGCGATACCAGAGTGGGTAACAAAGACTCAGCTGAAGGTGCGATTAAAACGATCGTGGCTTGTCCCGGTTCCTCCAGCGTCTTCAGCAAACCATTTGCCGCTGCTTCTGCCATCGTTTCTGCTTGTTCGATCGCAATTATCGATCGAGGTGCTTCTAAAGGCGGACGGCTCAAAAACTGGGCAATTTCTCGCACCTGTTCTAAACGAATTTGGGGAGGTGCCTTTCGTTTCAAACCTTTTTCTGCGGCTTCTGCTGCCGATAATCTGATACCGTTGTGTAAATAGGTCGGCTCTACCCATAGTAAATCTGGGTGATTTCGCTGGCGTACCCGATTTCCGACACCCTTAGCAGAAGAGAGAGAAGGAAATTCGTTGTTTCGATCGGAGATTAATTGATTACTATGAAAAAGTAATTCTGTAAAGTATTGAGCGGCTAAACTACGCCCCACACCGTCAGGGCCAGCAAACAGATAAGCTGGGGCGATGCGATTTTGAGCGATCGCCTGAGTCAGTAACTCTACCGCCTGATTTTGGCCTACCAGATCCTCAAAAACATTCATCAAATATCGTCATTTTCCTTGAAAAAAGAGCATTTAGGTATCAACTGTAAAATCTATCAAACCTCGCTACTGAGGTTCGGATATTATAAGAGGGTCTTGAAGTTGCCAGCCGGAGGTTTTCTATGGCTCGCTATACCAGTTCGTACACTGTTGCCCTTCCCATCGATCGTCTTCGGCAAGTGCTGATAGAAGTTCTCAAATCTTGCCCGTTAGATCTCGTTTACGAAAGTGGAAGTGGAGACTATATCATGGCGCGTGAGACCCCTGGCCAGGTCTCCTTTGCCAAATTAGTCACTGTAGAAGTACTAATCGATCGTACAACCGCAACTGAAACCGAAACTCGCATGAGTTTGGTGATGAAAAACGAAGAATTACCCCTGCAAATTGACAACCATTGCCGTCAGATGTTCGACCTGGTAAATCAGGCGATCCTGAGCAACCGCCAGTGGCAACTAGTTGAAAATGCAGCAAGCGATTTACCCACATCTGTGGTCAGACCTGCCTGGGAGTAGTTGATGAAATTGCCAGAGTTAATCTTCTGGCTCATCATCATCAAACATACTGCCAGGATTTATCAGGGTGATATCAAACTCATCCAGAGGGCCAGAAGGTACTGCATCCCGTTTTAGCTGATAGTAAATAGCTCTCACCTGAGGCCCAAAAACTACTTCGTCTTCATTTTTCAAGTCATGGGCTGGACTTTTGCGACCATTAATAATCAGCCCGTTAGCACTAGACTTACCTTGACCGTTTCCATCCACAATGCGGTAATAATATGTACCATCCTCTTTGGGAAGCTGTAACAACGTGGCATGGCGGCGAGAAACAAACTGAGAAGATAATCGGATATTACAAGCCGGATCGCGACCAATTGAGTAAACTGGCTTAGTGAGTATATACTCCTTACGTCCCTTGTCATCCTCAACGATTAATAAATGATTTTGATCTTGTGGTAAAGCCATTGAAAACCTGTCCTGCAATAACTGAATAACGGCAAATACGCTCCCGTATCAATAGATTTCTTCTGTCCTCAATAGAACAAAGTTGGATGATTATAGATTGAAATTGTCTATCAGTGGATATCGATCGACCTTAAATAAACGAGCTAAAATCAGCCATCTAAAATCTCAAGTCGATCGAAACAATCCAGTACGGATGAGAGGGATTTCAACTCAAGAGTAAACGTTATTTTTACGACGCCAAGGCAGGCGACGCAACAGCAAAGAGTTGGTCACGACACTAACAGAGCTAAAAGCCATCATTGCACCAGCGGCAACCGGGCTGAGAACAATGCCTAAACTAGGCAATAAGACCCCAGCGGCAATTGGAATCCCCAAGGTGTTGTAAGCAAATGCCCAAAATAAATTCTGGCGAATTTTATTGAAAGTGGCACGGGAAAGCTGAATTGCCTCCAAGATGTCAATTATGGCATCTCGCATCAAAATAATCTGAGCGCTTTCGATCGCGATATCGGTACCGGCGTGTAGGGCAATTCCCACATCTGCTTGTGCCAGTGCGGGAGCATCGTTAATCCCATCTCCGATCATAGCTACTCGCTGCCCTTGCGCCTGCAACTCGGCGATCGCTAGTGCTTTACCATCCGGGCGAACTTCGGCCACGATATCATCGGGATCTAGCCCTAGCGATCGCCCAACTGACAGTGCGATCTCTTGTCTGTCCCCAGTTAGCATCATCACTCTCAATCCCAAACGTCGCAGACCTTCTACAGCCACCTTAGCATCTGTTCTGATCGCATCTGTAATCGCGATGATGCCGATGCTAATCCCGCCAGAAGCCACGTAGACAACCGTTTTACCCGCCTGGTTTAAAGCTTCAGCTTTTGCCTGAAGGGAATCGCTAATGGGAATTTTCCACTGATTCAGCCACTCTTGGTTACCCACCACCACCAACTCACCTGCCACTATCGCACTCACCCCTAAACCAGGGTTGGTTTGAAAATCTTTCCCTTGCGGGATCGATAACCCCAGCCGCTTGATTTCGGCTTGAATGGCGATCGCTAAAGGATGACAAGTGCCGCTTTCTGCCGCCGCTGCTAGTTGGAGAAGAATATTTGGCGTGAGATCTCCCTTCCCTTCCCCCATTTTTAAGGGGGGCAGGGGGGTGAGGTTTTCCGAATTCTCCAACACTTTTAAATAATCTTCTCCACCTGTTCCTAAATCTGAAACTGTCAGGCAATCAGTCACTACGGGTTGACCAGTGGTAAAAGTACCTGTTTTGTCAAATATCACCGTGTCGAGAGTGCATACCCGTTCTAAAACATCGCCGCCTTTAATTAACAGCCCCGATTCTGCCCCAATCCCAGTACCAACCAGGATGGCGGTTGGGGTAGCTAGTCCCAAAGCGCAGGGACACGCTACGACTAAGACTGAAATCACTAATTTTAAGCTTAATAAAAGAGATGAGTAAGGACTGGCGACTAAGGATTGATGAGTACTCGTTACCATTAACCCATGACCCATCGCCCCATGTCCCAATAGTACGTGAGGCCAAAGGTGAGTACCCAGGAAATACCAAAATATAAATGTAACGGCGGCAGTTGCTATTACTCCATAAGCAAAATAACCCGCTACCGTATCTGCTAGATGTTGTACTGGTGCTTTGCGGGTTTGGGCAGCTTCTACGAGGGCGACGATCTGAGATAAAGTGGTATCTTGGCCAGTGCGGGTAGCGCGGATCGCGATCGCGCCCGATCGATCGATCGTGCCGGCGTGTACCGAGTCTCCTTCCCTTTTAATTACGGGTACGGACTCGCCAGTTAGCATCGATTCGTCTATCGTTGTCCGACCGCTGATAATCACACCGTCAACTGGCACTTTTTCGCCAGGTAAAACCTGCAAGCATTCTCCTACTCTTACTTGGTCAGCCGGAATTTCGATCGAAGATTGGATTGCTTCATCTTTAATTAATCGCGCCATCCGAGGTTGCAGGGACAGCAACGCTTCAAATGCTGCGGCTGCTTTACCTCTGGCTTGCTGTTCGAGGGTTCTCCCCAGTAGGATAAAGCCCAACAGCATCACTGGTTCGTCAAAGAAACATTCCCAACCGAGTTGGGGAAATAGCAGGGCTACCACGCTAGCAGTGTAAGCACTGACCGCTCCCAACCCTACCAGAGTATTCATATTGGGAGTATTGCGTCGTAATCCCCGAAATCCATCTATTAAAATAGAACGTCCCGGCCCTAATAAGGTAGCGGTTGCTAATCCCCAATGAAACCAAAACGAGGTGAGAATAAAGGGACGATCTGCCAAAAACGATGAATGTTGAGCGAAATGGCCGAGTCCTGATAAAACGATCAGTAAAGTAGCGATCGCGATTCGCCAAATCGAAGATTGTATTTCCTGGCGATGTCGTTCGGCGGGAGAAAGTAAATATTTCCCTCTGCCTTGGTTTTGAGAAGAGCGGGGTTGAGAGGGAAAACCAGCTTCCGTTAATTTGGTAGCTAAAGCACCGGGATCGACTTCGCCGGACTTTACTTCACATACCGCTACTTCTGTTACTAAATTAACGCAGGCAGAAATAACGCCTGGATATTCGTTAAGCTGATTTTCCACAGCTTTTACGCATCCAGCACATTTCATACCCCCCACATCTATGGTGATTTTTTCTACTTCGTAACTTGGGGTATGGCCAGTGCCGTTCGATTCTGCGATCGCTGTTTGGGGAGATACTCCAACAGAGGATTTGTCAACTGATTGCACTGCTTTCTATTCCTAAGCAATAACCACGTTTCTCCTTAGAGCGTAGGCGAAGTATGAGAAATTGGCATCATCTTTAATTGAGGGGTGAGTGGGTGAGGCGGTGAAGGACACAAGTGAAAAGCCAAACGTTAAAATTAATTTTCTTTTAACTTTTTACTTCATCCTTCAGGGGATAGCCTTAATTTGCGCCGCTGCCTAAAATAAACAAGCTCAGTAAAGTACCGCTATTCCAAAGACCGTGAAGGAACATAGGTGCTAATAGATTGCGCGATCGAGTATAAACTATGCCCAACACTACCCCCAAAGTAGTCAACGGTAATACTTCCGAAAGGCTCAAGTGCGCCAAAGCAAAGAAAAAGCTACTCAGCAAAATAGCACCCCAAACAGGCATATAACGAGTTAAAGACGGGAGGAGAAAACCTCGAAATAGAAACTCCTCAAACAAAGGTGCGGCAATGGCTGCCGTGACAAAGAAAATTCCTAAGGCTACGCGATCGTTTGCTTGTAGTGCCAACGATAACAGAGGATTACTACCACCTTGTCCCTGCCAAATTTTTTGGTTAATCAAAGAAACGACAATTACCAAAGGTAGGGCTGTAAAATAACCACCCAATCCCCACCAAAACCAATTACCACCCAAATTAAATCGAAACCATTCTGATGGCAGAGGTAAAAAAGATTTAATGGAAAAATAAAGTACTAAAATTCCTCCCACTGCCACTATCGCGTAAGTGGCAAAAACAGAAAAAGCTTTCGTTCTTAAATCGAAACTAGCTGGATCGAGGTTGAGCAAGCTAACCAATACAGGTAGTAAAAAGATAGATACTAACAACTGCATGGCAAAAAAACCAACCACGAACACTTGCCAAACCGTCTCGGCATCCCAAGGTGTTGCCCAAGGAAGGTTGCTATTTTGGGATAAGAGGGAGAGGTCTTTTTTGAGCAGCCATTGCGCGATCGTAAAAATCAGCAATCCCACCCCAATCAAAAATCCAAAAGTCGGCAAGCCACCCACAAATGCCAATTTAACAACTGCTTGTTCGGCAATTTCTGCTTCTTGCGCTTGCAGTTTTGCTAGGGCTTCTTCACGTTGCTGTAATTGATAAAGTTGAGTTAGTGCTTGATACCTAAACCATCCATCTAATGATTTTTGAATGATTTGTTGAGCGTTGGGTAGAATGCGTGCTGGCTGATTCCATAAACCGATTAAAATATCCGCAGTCTTTGCTGTAGAGCGCGTATTTTCCTGGCTCGCTGACTGCCAAGTTTGAAGCGCTCGATCGATTTTTCCTTGTTTGGCTTGTAAAAGTCCTATTTTTACGTCTAATTCTTTAATTAATTTTTCTAACTCATTGATAGAATCCTGCAACTGTCCTACCTGAGCAGAACGGTATGTTTCGGCACTCAAATCGATTTCCTGGGGTGGTTTGATATTTGCTGGCGCTGGGACGGGAACATTAGATTTAAGTAGTTCAAGTTGTTTAGTAGCTTTTTCTAGATTAGCCAGGACAGATTTCCTGGTTTGCTGATACTGCTTTTGGGCAGCTTCGAGCGGTTCTCGCCCGATTAGAGCTTCACGAGCCGATTTTACGCCCGAATCTTTTTCTGTTTTCTCCTGCCATTCAGCGGCGTGTAGCAGCAGGTTGGTTTGATATAGTTCCAGGCGACTTTGAATTTGAGGCTGACGCCAGCTATCTAGCAAGCGAAGACCAAATAGAACTACCAGCAAAAACGTCAACAAAGATAAAATCAACCGCTTAATGCTCATCTTCCTCTCCGGCAATACCCCTACCTATTGAAGCGCATTCGGGGAGCAATGGGGTCGATCGGAAGTTAGCACTACCGTTGAGGAAAATTATATTGACATTTTAAAGATTTTAGTTTATAATTTATGCCTATAAAAAATACTATAAGCAACCTTACAAATATTAAACTAATCAAGTAACTTAAGAATAATCACAATTAAATAAAATAAATTTTAATTATGAGTAACTTCGATCGGAAAAGAAATGGCGATCGCAAAACTAAACGAGAAATCGAGCGTAGTAGTTTAGTAAATGACGATTTAGTAAATGAGGATGAGATTTTAAGCGATAATTTCTTAGAAAATGAGGAAAACTACAATTTCCAGCCTAAAAGTCCTAAAAATCGTAAAAAGTCTTTATTTAAAGGAATTCCAGGGTTAGGCGGTAACCTACCTAAAGTACGTTTGCCGCTCGGTGGAGAAGTAACCAGCGAAATGGCCAAGTTAAGCCAAAAAATGGCTGATTCAGCCGCAGAACTCGGTCAAGAAATGGTCAAACGCAGTAAAGAAGTTGCCAAATCAGCCACAGAATTAACTCAGGGAGTCACGAAATCAGCATTAGAGCAGGGGAAAGCAGCCCAGCAGGAAGCAATTGGATTTATCGGTAAAAATATAGAAAAAAAACAACAGAATATCGGGAAGAAATTAGAAGAAAATCAAGGAGCAAAGGAAGCGACTGCTAAAGCTCACATTAACCAAATCAATATCGAAGAAATAGAAGATTATTTAGATGAAATATGGGATAAATTTCCCCATGAATCCTCTCACCAAATTGCCCAACGTTTTATTCGGCAACAAGTGATGGAGGTAAGTAAAGCTTCGGCAGTATTTAGCGTGGTTCCCGGAAAAATAGCCGAAACGGTAGGAATTGATTATGTTTCGATTGCCTTAAGGCAAAGCCAAATAGTTTTTCAGATTGCTGGAGCTTATGAATTCGATTTATGGATGCCGGAGCGAAAAAAAGAAGCTTTTGCGATTCTCGATCGCGTTTTGAGAGCCAGCAGACAAGGCATAATTGCAGCCAGTTTTTCCCAAATGATACCCCTAGCCGGAACTTTCGTCAATGTAGGAATTGATGCGTTTTTAGTTTATCGAATCGGCGATACGGCTGTACGTTTTTATGAATCTCTCAGAAAGGAAATGACGACGGGAGAAACTTTCAAAACATTTGTTGAAGAAACGGAAAAGCGATATAAGCAGGGTTTGTGGTAACCTGAATTCTGAATTCAGAATTCAGGATTCAGGGATTAAAAATAAGGAATTAACGAGTGAAATTTTTTTATTGATGAATTTATGAGAGGAAATTATTGAGTTATCAAAACGGCTTTTTGCTAACTTACCAATTTAAAATATAAAATCTAAAATTTAAAATCGATTCATAGTCCCATAACGAGTTAAAATTTTTCTTAAGCTTATTTTTAATCCAGCCCCTAAATTTCTGGAGGATAAACCCCTGTCAATCCGCGCGATCGTTGTCCGTCACGGACAAAGTACTTTCAATCAACAGCAGCGCATCCAAGGTCGTATTGACGAGTCTGTTTTAACCGAAGCAGGTCGTGCTAGCGCTAGACAAGTGGCTGCTGCGATTTCTGGTCTTACATTTGATGCTATTTACAGCAGTCCTCTGCAAAGAGCGAAAGAAACTGCCGAAATCATTCAATCTTGTTTAGCCAATCCTCCCAAATTAGGATTAGCGCCTAATTTGATGGAAATTGATTTACCTTTGTGGCAAAGATTGCACAAAGATGAGGTAAAAGAGAAATTTCCGGAAGATTATAAGTTGTGGAAGGAACGTCCCCACGAACTGAAAATGCCGGTGGAAACTGCGGAGGGAACTAAGGAATTTTTTCCGGTGTTATCGCTGTTCGAGCAAGCGAAGCAGTTTTGGCAGGAAGTTTTACCCCACCACGATGGAAAAACGATTCTAGTAGTCGGTCATAACGGGATCGGTCGTGCTTTGATTTGTACGGCGTTGGGAATTCCGCCTGCTTTTTACCACTCGATTCAACAATCGAATTGCGGGGTGAGCGTACTGAACTTTCCGACTCTGGATGCGCCTCTTTCGGAAGGGAAAATGGGAGAGGCATCTGTCCAAATGGAGTCGATGAATTTAATATCTCATTTGGGAGAGCCGTTGCCGAAACCTCGTCCCGGTCATCAGGGCCCGCGTTTCTTGTTGGTGCGTCACGGGGAAACTGAGTGGAACCGTCAGAAAAAGTTTCAAGGGCAAATTGACGTACCTTTGAATGAAAATGGAAAAGCACAATCTAGAGCGGCGTCTGAGTTTCTCAAAGATGTGGCAATTGATTCTGCAGTGACCAGTCCGATGTTGCGTCCGAAAGAAACTGCCCAAATTATTCTGGAGCCGCATTCTGACGTTGAGTTAGAATTGCTGCCGGATTTGGCGGAAATCAGTCACGGACTTTGGGAAGGAAAGTTTGAACCGGAAATCGAACAAGATTATCCCGGTTTGCTCAAATTGTGGCAAGAATCGCCGGAAATGGTGCAAATGCCGGAAGGGGAAAATTTGCAGCAAGTGTGGGATCGAGCAATTCCGGCTTGGCGATCGATCGTCGCTAAATATAGCAAACAGCCGAAAACCGTGTTGGTGGTAGCGCACGACGCGATCAATAAAGCGATTCTCTGCCATTTATTCAATTTGGGGCCGGCCCATTTCTGGAATTTCAAACAAGGTAATTGTGCCGTTACCGTTATTGATTATCCTAAAGGTGCAGAGGGCTACCCAGTGCTGCAAACAATGAACGTTACAACGCACTTGGGTGGCGGAGTTTTGGATAAAACCGCAGCAGGAGCGTTGTAAATTTGTTATTTGTCATTTGTCATTTGTCATTTGTCATTTATGATTTGTCATTTGTTACTTGTCATTTTTAAGTTGTATAAACAGCAACTGATGATATCTTGACCAATGGCTGATGACTAATGACTGATGACTAATGACCAATGACTAATAACCAATGACTAATAGCGAACTGCTACAACAAGTAAGAATAATTGACCCGGTTTCGGGAACCGATCGGATTGCGGATGTGTCGATCGCAGACGGTTATATAAAAGCAATCGAAACGGAAATATCTGATTATCCGGCTAAAACATTGGTGCGAGATTGCCGAGGGCTGATTTTAGGCCCTGGATTGGTAGATTTATACAGCCATTCCGGAGAACCGGGTTTTGAAGAACGGGAAACCTTAGCGTCTTTGATGGAAGCAGCGCAGGCGGGTGGCTTTACCCGCGTGGCGATTTTACCGGATACTAAACCTTCTGTAGATAATTCCGCAGGTTTGGCGCAGTTGCAGGGGTTGGCAGGTAATTTAGTTCCTGATGTCAAGGATAAGCGATCGCTTGCTTCCCCATTACCTCGCCTTTATTTTTGGGGTGCTTTGACTCAGGGGGTAAAAGGGGAACAAATGACTGAGTTGGCAGAATTAGCGGCAGCGGGAGTAGTAGGTTTTGCCGACGGTCAACCTTTGCAAAATATGGCTTTGCTGCGCCGTTCGTTGGAATATCTGAAGCCTTTGGAAAAACCCGTGGCCCTTTGGCCAGAGCGTAGCGATCTGGCTGGTAACGGGCTCGTGCGAGAAGGCGTTGATTCGATTCGGTTTGGATTGCCGGGAATTCCTACTATCGCGGAAACTTCTGCTCTGGCTGCTTTGTTAGAGGTGGTGGAAGCGATCGGCACTCCCGTTCATATTTTAAAAGTTTCTACTGCCCGCAGCGTGCAATTAATTTGGGAAGCGAAGGTGCGGGGATTACCGATTACTGCCAGTACGACTTGGATGCACTTGTTGCTGGATACGGAAGCAGTAAGCAGTTACGATCCCAGTTTGCGTTTGTCTCCGCCTCTGGGGACTCCTGCCGATCGAGAAGCGTTGAAACGGGGAGTACAGCAGGGGATACTCGATGCGATCGCGATCGACCACACTCCCTACAGTTACGAAGAAAAAACCGTTGCTTTTGGAGAAACTCCCCCAGGTGCGATCGGTTTAGAACTAGCATTACCTTTGCTATGGCAAAATTTAGTGGCAACTGGCGAATGGTCTGCTTTGGAATTATGGCGAGTGTTAAGTACTCAACCTGCTATTTGTTTGAAACAGACTCCCGCCGCACTAACACCTGGTCAACCTGCTGAATTTACTCTGTTCGATCCCCAGTTAACCTGGACGGTACAAAAGCAAAATTTGAAATCTCTTTCTGTAAATACTCCTTGGTTGGGGCAACAAATCACTGGTAGGGTTGTGATGTGAAGGGATGGGGTGATGGGAGGATGGGGAGCAGGGGAGCTTCAGGGGCAGGGGAAATAAATAAAATTAATTTTTATCCTTTATCCTTCTAGACTTTACCCTTCATCCTTCATACTTCATCCTTTATTTCCCTTCACTTAGAATAAGCGGGTTCGGGAGTAATTTCTCCCATCCGGTTGATGGGCCAGAAGCGAACTACCGCTTTACCGATAATGCGATCGCGCGGCACGAAGCCCCAGTAATGGCTATCGTAGCTATTATTGCGGTTATCACCTAATACTAAATACGAGTCGGACGGTACGGTTACTGGCCCATACTGATAATCTGGAGCTTCTTCTATATAATTTTCTGGTAAGGGTTGATTATTGACGTAAACTTTTCCGTCTTTTACTTCTACCTTGTCCCCGGGTATCCCGATGATCCGCTTGATGAAGGCGTCTTTGAAGTTTTGCTGCTTGAGAGTATCGGTAGGTGAAAATACTACGATGTCTCCTCTGCCAGGGGATTGGAAATGATAGCTGATCTTGTCAACGATTAAGCGATCGTTAATCTGGAGGGTGGGAAGCATAGAACCGGACGGTATATAACGAGCTTCCGCTACAAAAGTGCGAATCCCTAACGCCAAAACGACACTTAAACCAATGGTTTTCAGTCCTTCTAACCAGGAATTTTCAGATGCGTTTTGCTGATTTTTATTAGGTGGTTGATCCTGCAAGCGAGTCATAGGCATTCGGAAATTGACCTTTAATACAGATTACCAAATTTGTCAATGATTGGTTTGACACACAGTAAAAAAATTGACATAAACTCTATCAATAAGAATTAATGTCTAGCTTTTAGAATCGATTATGCGATCGATCGGCTTGGCAATAATTAACATTGTTTTAGGAATTATTCTTTATTACAGATATATCTCTAAAATTGTCAAGATAGACAATAGTACTAAGCACAACTCTTTTTGATTACCATGTCTTCTATTCCTTGTCTGTTTATCCGGCGTGCAAACATTCTCTTACCGAATGGTGAATTCTTGTTGGGAGATGTCAAAATCTGCGGTGGCGAAATTGTGGAAGTCGCGCCCAACATATCAGATACTCCGATTCGCGCAGAAGATAGAGAAATTGACGGAGTTGGTTTGACTTTGTTGCCCGGAGTAATTGACCCGCAGGTACACTTTCGGGAACCGGGACTAGAATACAAAGAAGACTTATTTACCGCCAGTTGTGCTTGTGCTAAAGGTGGGGTGACTTCCTTTTTGGAAATGCCCAACACTCGTCCGCTGACTACAACTCAAGCAAATCTCGATGATAAGTTGAGACGAGCGGCTGATAAGTCCTTAGTTAATTATGGCTTTTTTATCGGCGCTACGCCAGAAAACCTGCCTGACTTGCTAGAGGCTAAACCTACTCCTGGGATTAAAATTTTCATGGGATCGATGCACGGGTCGTTGTTAGTCGATCGAGAAGATGTGTTGGAAGCTATATTTGCTAAGGGAGATAGATTAATCGCAGTTCATGCAGAAGATCAGGACAGGATTAATCAACGGCGGCAAGAATTTGCCGGAATCGAAGATCCGGCTATTCATTCTCAAATTCAAGATAATCAAGCGGCTTTAAATGCTACTCAATTAGCGCTGCGGTTGTCTAAAAAATATCAGCGCCGCTTGCATATTTTGCATATGTCTACTGGTGAAGAAGCAGAATTGTTGCGTCAGGATAAACCTAGTTGGGTAACGGCAGAAGTGACTCCGCAACATTTAGTTTTAAATACGGATGCTTATGCAAAAATTGGCACTTTAGCGCAAATGAATCCGCCTTTACGATCGCATCGCGATAATGAAATTTTGTGGCAAGCGCTATTAGATGGAGTAATTGATTTTATCGCTACCGATCACGCACCTCACACTTTAGAAGAAAAGGCCAAAGGTTATCCGAATACTCCTTCGGGAATGCCGGGAGTAGAAACATCTTTGCCAATTATGTTAACCCAAGCCATGCAAGGAAAGTGTTCGGTTGCTCGAGTTGCCAATTGGATGTCTACCGCTGTGGCAAAAGCTTATAAGATTCCTAGAAAAGGCGCGATCGCACCTGGTTATGATGCGGATTTAGTATTAGTAGATTTAAATACTTATCGTCCGGTTTTGCGAGAAGAATTATTAACTAAATGCGGTTGGAGTCCTTTTGAGGGATGGAATTTAACTGGATGGCCCGTGGTGACTGTGGTAGGCGGTAAAATTGTTTATGAAAGAGGTAAATTACATACTGATGTACGAGGAAAAGCTCTTAGTTTTGATGATTAGATAAAGAGAAAGGCAAAGGGAGAGGGAGAAAAAATAATAAATATCTTACCGCTCTCTCTTTTCCTAGATTGTTAATTCTAGGTGAAAGTTACCTGTAGGAATTAGGTTGGCTTGCCGTCCTTCATCAGGTGAATATATTAATTGCATTTGTAAAAAACTTGTTGGTTTATAGGATAATCTTTCTGCCCATTCAATAGCGACGATTCCCAAAGGAAATTCTATTCCTTCCCAATAATCTTCTGGATGCAAACTGGTTGTTTCTTCTGGTGATAAACGGTACAAATCGAAATGATAAAGTGGAATTCTTCCTTCTACATACTCGTTAATTAAAGTAAAAGTCGGGCTAACAATTGATTCTATAATACCTAGTCCTTCCCCAATTCCTTGGACTAAAGTAGTTTTGCCAGCACCTAAATCTCCTTCTAATAAAATTACGCTACCTGGTAGGAGAGATTGACCTAATGTTCGGCCAAGGGATTTGGTAGCTTCTGCATCTGGAAGAGAAATTATTTTCGATTCTTTCATTTTTGAAGAGGAATGTTTGACTATCCTTGAGCGCGACTGTACCACCGCAGAAGAACTCGCGCTAATCGTTTGGGATTATGGCGTACTAAAGCTGTATTTAAATCTTCATCCATGACGTTTGCTAATACGATACGACGCCCTAATTGTCCGACTGCTTCGCGATCTAAGAAAACTGGATGGGAATCTTCTTGAGCGTAACGAATTAGAGAGTTTGCTGACGGTACTTTTCGTTGAATTAAGACCGCATTAAATAGTTGTTTACCACCGCAGGCTTTGTCAATGGCGCGGATATGATCTGCTACGGTATATCCTTGAGTTTCTCCCGGTTGGGTCATTATATTGCAGACGTAGATGCGGGGGACATCTCGTTTGGCGATCGCATCGGCAATTTCCGGTACTAATAAATTGGGAATGACGCTGGTGTACAAGCTGCCAGGGCCGATAATAATGTAATCCGCTTCTTCGATCGCTTGCAAAGCTTTCGGTAAAGCTGGAGGATTTTCGGGAATACAGCCAATTTTGACGATATTTCCTTTGGCTTCCGTGATGTTAGATTCTCCTTCTATGCAGCGTCCGTCATCTAGTTCTGCCCACAGACGAACATCTGTTAAGGTTGCTGGTAGGACTCGTCCCCGCACGGCCAAAACTTTTGAACTAGCTGCGATCGCTCTTTCCAAATCTCCAGTGATATCGCTCATCGCCGTCAGGAACAGATTACCGAAACTGTGACCCATCAAGCCATCCCCGGCGCGAAAGCGATACTGAAACAACTCCGTCAATAACTTTTCTTCATCTGCCAGCGCTGCCAAACAATTGCGGATGTCTCCTGGTGGCAATACGCCGATTTCTCGTCGCAAACGTCCGGAAGAACCCCCATCATCCGCGACGGTAACGATCGCCGTAATATTCGCGCTATAAGCCTTCAAACCCCTCAGTAATGTAGAAAGACCAGTACCGCCACCAATGGCTACTACTTTCGGGCCGCGATTCAATCGGCGGTGGGCCAGCAGCATATCGATCAGTTCTTCATCCCCAGCTGGCTTAAGTACTTCGGTAATCGCGTTCAGGCTGCGGGTATGTCCCAAGAGAATCAACAGTACGCCAACAAATACTACCAATGGCCCGCTGATGTAGCTGGGAATATAAGTGGTGATCTTTTCTAAAATATCAATGGTTAACTGAATCAATCGATTCACTGGCGTCAGCTTAGTCCAAATTGCTAATCCCAAACTGGTCAGCAAAACGCCACCAGCGCTGATCAGCAGCCAGCGTTTGACTAATAAGCCAGGAGCCAACCACTTAAACCATCTATTGACCCGATCGGGAGTTCTACTACGTGACTCATGAGACAAAACCAGAAAAGCGTGTTTAAATAAACTGATTGACATAATTGATTTGGGGCGAAGTAATCAACAAATAACGCCAGATAAGTGTATAATAGTCACTCTTGAGTTTTCCTCAATGCTCTCCCGCTTTAACTAGGTATTTTTTACCAAAGTATAGGCTAATCGATCGACTTTCAGGGGATATGGCATAAGATTCAGCTGGTGTCTACAGGAATCTGGGTATTCATGCCAAATAGTAGCTGGAGAATACAAAATATTTACCAGCCAGGGATCGGATTGTAACCAAATACGGTATCTGATTAAAAATTTTCTTTCAACTTATAACTATTTCAGGGTAAGTTACTACTTAACTCTAGCTGCTGGTAGTTAGTAGCGATCGGTAAGTTTACCAGTTATTAGTAAGCGTATGATAGTAAAATAATTTATATTACCTACTAACGATTAACTATTGCCAGTACCAACCACATTACTAGCAATGCAAGTTATTTAGTAACTGCCAAAACAAAAAAAGTATCCTATGTTTGGGCGGGTTTATTTAACAAACTCTATTCTAGCCGCAAAAATGCGATGCAAAGCTGTTTTTGTACTTATATTAACGGTTGAATGATTAAATTTTTGCAAAGCTATTTCTTAAGAATTACCGACAGTTTTGCTCGTAGTCTCATCTGGCTTTTCACAACCTAAAAAAACCTCAATATAATTTTGGATAAAAAATTTATGGAGCGGCGAATTTTGGGATTAGACCCTGGACTGGCAGTGGTAGGATTTGGCGCGATTATTTGCCACGACAAAAAAAATAGTTCTGTAGAAATGTTAGATTTTGGAGTAATAAAAACTTCAGCGGATACGGAGATGGGCGAACGACTCCGCACGATTTATGAAGATTTCCATACTTTGATCGACCAGTTACAACCGGATTTAGTGGCAATTGAAAAGCTATTTTTTTATCGGATGGGAAATACAATTGCCGTAGCCCAAGCACGGGGAGTGTTGATGCTGGTATTGGCTCAACACAAAATGCCATTTTTAGAATATACCCCAGCCCAAGTTAAACAAGCTTTAACTGGTATGGGTAATGCAGACAAATATGAGGTACAACAAGCAGTAGCAAGAGAATTAAATTTGGATGTAATTCCTAAACCAGACGATGCCGCCGATGCCTTGGCTGTAGCTTTAACTGCTTGGTTTGAGCAACAAATTACTTAACTAGTGTAAATCGAAACATAGTATCATATTAATAGTTAACTATTACCTTCAACTATCGACAAAAAAATCGCTAAATAATTTCTATTTTAAAAAAAAGTTTACCCTTGGCACTTCTCCTAAAAGGGTATGGAATTATACAGGTATACTAAACCCAGGTACACAACAAAAATATCCTGAGTTTGAAGCAATACCAATCAGCATCACAGGGGCAAATATAATGGCTAAAATCTTGGTTGTAGATGATTCCAGTTTATCTCGTCGAATGCTAGGTAACATTTTGAAACAAGCTGGGCATCATATTATTGAGGCAGCAGATGGAATGAGCGCGATCGAACTTTATTTTTTGGAGCGCCCCGATCTAGTTTTTTTAGACCTAGTAATGACTGGTATGACAGGAGAAGAAGTACTGGAAAAATTGCTTTCGCTAGATAAAAAAGCACAAGTAATTATCGCTACTTCCGACCTGCAAAATTTAACGCAAGTTGCCGTGAGGCAAGCAGGAGCGAACGGTTTTATTAATAAACCTTTTGTGGCTGCTACTGTTTTAGAGGCTGTAAATGCCATATTGCAAGGAGGTCGGTCGTGTTAACCGAGCAACAAAAAGACGCCTTAACCGAATTGATTAATATTGGCTTTGCACGCACTGCTAATTCGCTTTCCGAGCTCACGAATTCTCGCGTCCTATTAGAAGTGCCGCAAATTTCCCTTCATCCTATTGAGGAGTTGTCTGCTAAACTCGAAACCTTTGTAAGCGATGAAGTAGCGACCGTACAGCAGATTTTTACTGGCGCTGTTTCCGGGAATGCTTTATTAGTCCTAAACTACGATGGTGCGGTTATACTTACGGATTTGTTGACGCCGAATAAAAATTCTCATTTCCATCGTTTAGATGTGTCAGCTAGCGAGGTATTAACCGAAGTCGGCAATATTTTACTAAATGCTTGTTTAAGTATGTTCGGTAATGTACTAAAAATTCAAATTTCTTTTTCGGTGCCTCGATTACATCTAGATGCCTTAGATGGATTGCTCAATTCTTTAGTCATTGGCAAAGAAGAATTACGTTATGCAATATTAATATATACAGCATTTCATTTACGAGATAACTCAGTTAAGGGTTATCTCGTCATGGTCTTGGGTGTGGCATCTTTAGATCACTTAATTCAGGCGATCGATCGTTGGGGAGGCGAGGTCGTAGAACAAATTTAAGTTAGCGGTTTCTCGATCGCAAAAAATTAATTTCGCCATCTATATAATTAAGATTAATTCTTGCTAAGATAAATATTCATTGTTTTGATGATATTTTGAATTAAGGAGGCTTTTTTTGTTTTAATAAATGTTAATCTTTGAAACGAAATATTAATTATAATGAATAACTTTAATCGGGTTTTAAAACAGAACAAAGCGATGCTGCAATGGTTGAATGACCTAGCAGAACAAGGTATCTTTATCACAGATAGAGAATTAAACGTTCATAGCTGGAACCATTGGCTGGAAATCCATAGCGGTTTACGCGCCCAGGAAGTAATGGGGCGGAATTTACTAGAATTATATCCGGAATTAACTAAGCGCCGATTAGAACGTTTTTACGATCAGGCATTGGATGGTCAAATAGTGTTACTATCTCAACGCTTACACGGTTATCTACTTCCCCTGCCATCGAAAATTGCTAGTAGCGTGTTATCAAATATGTTACAGAGCGTGCGAATTGCACCACTGATCGAAAACGATCGCATTATCGGTACGATCACCGTCATAGAAGACGTTACCGAACGGGTAGCATATGAAGGAGAATTAAAACACCAAATCGAAGCACTCAAACAAACAGAGTCAGCATTACTATCTACTTACTCGCGACTGCAACATTTACTTTCATCCAGCCCAGCAGTAATTTATACTCGTAAGTTTGTCGAACATAAAAGTATTACTTTTGTCAGTAAAAACGTTACTGGTAAATTAGGATATCAGCCTGAAGATTTTATTGAAAATGCTACATTTTGGTGGGAACACATTCATCCTGAAGATTTGGAACAAGTGTCAACCCTTACACCGAAACTTTTTAAAACCTCTTCTCTAATATTAGAATATCGATTTCTGCACAAAAATGGCTCTTACCGATGGTTGCGAGATGAAATGAAACTGGTGCTGAATTTAGCAGGAAACGTACAGGAAATTTCGGGTGCTTGGTACGATATTACCGATGATAAAATAGCTCAAGAAAAAATCCGAGAGCAAGCTGCCTTAATCGATATTACTACAGATGCAATTTTAGTCCGAGATTTAAATAATCAAATATTATTTTGGAATCAAAGCGCTGAAAAACTTTATGGTTGGACAGCGGCAGAGGCAATAGATAGAAATGCTCATCAACTTTTACAGGAAACTCCGTTACCTCAACTGGAAAAAGCACTTTCAACTATTGTCGAAAAAGGTTCTTGGCATGGAGAATTACATCAAATTACCAAAAGTGGGAAGGAAGTAATCGTCGAAAGCCGTTGGACTCTCATGCGAGATGAGAGAGAAAAGCCAAAATCAATCATGGTGATTAATACCGATATTACGGAAAAAAAACAATTAGAAGCACAATTTTTCCGGATACAAAGAATCGAAAGTATCGGCAATTTATCTAGCGGTATTGCCCATGATATGAACAATATTTTAACGCCGATTTTGGCATCTGCTCAACTGTTGCTTAAGATGGAAATGCCTACCGAACGCAGGCAGCATTTGCTCGCTATAGTAGAAGATAGTGCGAAGCGGGGAGCGAGTCTGATCAAACAATTGCTATCTTTTGCGCGAGGTATGGAAGGAAAGCGCACGACTATTAACATTAATAATTTAATTGCTGAAATTAAACAAATTATTCAAGAAACTTTTCCCAAATATATTGAATCATCAATCAACGTTACACCAAATATTGCCTTAGTTTCTGGTGATTCAACTCAACTCAATCAGGTTTTAATGAACCTTTGCGTTAATGCTCGCGATGCTATGCAGAAGGGAGGAATTTTAAAGATTTATGCGGAAAATGTTTATCTCGATCGAGAATTCGTCAGAATGAATATTGGTTCTCAAGTCGGTGCATATGTTGCGATTACTATTGCCGATACGGGAACGGGGATTCCGGCTGAAATAATCGATAGAATTTTTGAGCCGTTTTTTACTACTAAGGAAGTTGGTAAAGGTACTGGATTCGGTCTTCCTACTGTTCTTGGGATCGTGAAAAGTCATGGTGGTTTTTTAACAGTGGAGAGCCAACAAGGAAAAGGTTCAACATTTAAGGTTTACTTACCAGCCGTAGAACAAACTGAAACTCCCGTATTTAGCCAAGCAGAATATAGTTCGGGAAAAGGAGAGTTAATTTTAGCAGTTGATGACGAAATTTATATTCAAGAAATTAATAAAACTTTGCTAGAAAAGCACGGTTATCGGGTTTTGTGTGCTAGTAATGGCTTGGAAGCAGTAGCTTTATACAAGCAGTATCAAAAAGAGATTGCTGTGGTGCTGTTAGATATGATGATGCCTTGTATGGATGGTTTAACGGCGATTCGAGAATTGCAAAAAATTAATCCATCAGTTAAGGCGATCGCGACTAGTGGATTGATTTCTAAATCCGCGATCGATTCGGCTGTTAATGTGGGGATCAAAATTTTTTTGGCTAAGCCTTATAGCAGCGAAGAATTGTTGCAAACTTTGCGGGAAATATTAGGTTGAGAGTAAGGAGCCATCATTCAATTGAATTAGAGATTCTGAATTCTGACTCCTGATTTCTAATTAGGCGACTAGTTTGCCGATCGCATTTTTCACGATTTGCAATGCTCGGTCGATTTCTTCGGCAGTGACAATCAGTGGTGGCACGAAGCGGACTACTTTTGGCCCGGCGGGAACGAGCAGTAAACCTTCGGAAATAGCGGCTTTTACCACATCCGCAGAAGTCAATTCTGCATCTGCTTTCAGTTCCATCCCGTTAATCAAACCCCAACCGCGCACTTCGGCAATTAAGTTAGGATACTGGGATGAGATCGCGCTCAATCCAGCCCTTAACTGTTCGCCTCGCTGCTGTACGTTATCTAAAATCTGTTCATTTTCCAAAGTTTGGCAAACGGAAAGCGCCACTCCACAAGCAAAAGGATTTCCGCCAAACGTGCTAGCA
The DNA here is from genome assembly GCA_036703985.1 of Leptolyngbyaceae cyanobacterium. Lineage (GTDB taxonomy): Bacteria > Cyanobacteriota > Cyanobacteriia > Cyanobacteriales > Aerosakkonemataceae > DATNQN01. The sequence continues at coordinate 57,373 of DATNQN010000057.1, read as the reverse complement.
TGATCCCCCGGTTGGAAAACATCGCAGAACTTTTTACACAGGGTAGCGCCGATGGGAATACCGCCACCCAATCCTTTGGCGCTGGTGAAAATATCCGGTTCTATTCCCAGATTCTCATATCCCCAGTACTTGCCGGTGCGTCCCATGCCGACTTGCACTTCATCCAAAATCAGGAGAATGCCTTTTTCATCGCAGATTTGACGCAATTGTTGGAAATATTCTCGATCGCCGGGACGAACGCCGCCTTCTCCTTGTAAAGCTTCTAGCAGGATCGCGCAGACTTGTTTTTCATCTTTGTCTATTTCCCCTAGAGCATTTTTCACCGCCTCGATATCGTTATAAGGAACGTAATGAAATCCCGGCATTAACGGGTCGAAATTCTGTTGGTATTTGGGCTGACCCGTGGCTGTAATCGTCGCTAAGGTGCGACCGTGAAAACTGGCGTGCGCCGTCAAAATTACCGGAAACTTAATTCCCAAGACCGTATGGGCGTATTTGCGAGCTAATTTGATTGCCCCTTCATTAGCTTCTGCGCCGGAGTTGCAGAAAAATACGCGATCGGCACAAGAATGGTCAATTAACCATTTTGCCAATTGTCCTTGGACGGGAATGTAATAAAGGTTAGAAACGTGGTGCAGCGTTTGAATTTGCCGATTTACTGCTTCTACCATTGCTGGGTGAGCGTGTCCCAGAGTACAAGTAGCGATTCCCGCCACAAAATCTAGATATTCGCGTCCGTCTGTATCCCAAACACGACAACCTGCACCCCGTTCCAAAGCGAGGGGAAATCGCCCGTAGGTGGTCATTACGCAGTCGTCAAAGCTGGCGCGATCGAATAGCCCTGACATTCCCGGTGCGGACTCTGCGGGTATACTGGGATTCTCAACCAGAGTTTCTATGCTCACTGAATCAATCCTTGAATATTCAAACTTGTTTGAAGAGTTGTTGCATTGAATTTTAAGGCAAATTAATGAAAGGCTGCCATGTTTGTAACAGCAGTCATCTAAACTTCATGTAATGTATTTTATCTTTGGCAAAGTAGTCCCGTCGTGTTTTTTGCAACAGTTTATTTATGGTAATCAGTTTTAATGCAGCCAACACAGCGCATCAAGAAGACGTTGCAGAATTAGCGATCGTCTTAATCGTTTTGCTATTGGTTGCTACGGGAGTGGCTTTGCTATCCCGTCGATTTCGCGTTCCTTACGTGACTGGTTTAGTCTTTGCAGGATTAGCGATCGCCGAGCTATTACCGCGTCGGATCGGTTTAGATCCGTCCTTAATTTTAAATCTGTTTTTGCCAATTTTGTTGTTTGAGGCAGCAATCAATACCGATATCAGCCGCCTACGCAGCACGGTTAAACCGATTTCCCTGTTAGCTGGGCCAGGAGTGGTTATTTCGTTTGGTATAACTGCGCTACTGTTGAGATTAGGGTTAGGTTTGCCTTGGATACCAGCATTGTTAGTCGGCGTAATTTTAGCAATTACCGATACTGTTTCAGTGATTGCGGTATTTAAAGAAGTGTCTGTACCGTCGCGACTTTCCACAATTGTGGAAGGGGAAAGTTTATTTAATGATGGTGTAGCATTGGTTTTATTTGGCTTAATTTTAAAAATTCATTCTAGCGGTTCGTTAACTTTTTTAGATGGGCTACAAGAACTTTTTACAGTGATTGTGGGCGGTACTTTAATCGGTTTGGCTTTGGGTTATTTAAGTACGGGTTTGTTCGTGCGATCGGACGATCCCCTCAGTAGTATTTTATTGACGGTAGCAGTAGCATTAGGAAGTTTTCAAGTCGGGCATTTTTTTGGTGTGTCCGGCGTAGTGGCAGTAGTAGTATCAGGTTTAATTGTTGGCAATAAAGGGCTGTCTCGTCAGGTTTCCGCTTCTAGTAAAGTAACGTTATTAAGTTTTTGGGAATATGCGGGTTTTGGTGTTAATACATTTATTTTTTTGCTGATCGGTTTAGAAATCGATCTGATTACTTTATGGAAAACTTTACCAGCCGTTATATTAGCGATTTTGGCTTATCAAGTAGGGCGATTTATTTCCGTTTATCCATTATTGGCTGGGGTAAGTCGATTCGATCGACCAATTCCGTTACGCTGGCAGCACGTTTTATTTTTGGGTAATATCAAAGGTTCGCTTTCGATGGCACTTGCCCTTAGTTTACCCAGTTCGATACCGGGTCGAGAAGGGTTAATTGCTTTAGTATTCGGTACGGTGTTGTTATCTTTGACGGGTCAAGGTTTGAGTTTGCCTTGGTTGGTGAAAAGGTTGAATTTGAGCCAGTTTTCTGAGTTTCGTCAACAAAGTGAAGAGTTACAAGCGCAGTTGATGACGGCGAAGGCGGCGCAAGACGAATTGGATAGTTTATTGAAGGCGGGGGTGTTACCAAAATCGGTGTATGAGGAAATGCGATCGAGTTATCAAGTCAGGGTAGCGGCGGCAGAAAAAGCATTGCGGGATCTTTATAACCGTCGTCCGGAAGATTTTGCTAGCAGCAGTAGCGATCGCATAAAATTGGATGCCATACGGCGGCGTTTGCTTTTAGCAGAAAAAGGCGCGTTGAATGAAGCGTTGCGAAAACGAATTCTCTCGGAAGAAATTGTCAAAAGTAGAATCCAGGCAATAGACGAACAACTTTTGAAATTAGAAGATGATTAGAGAGAACCTTCGATAAAATCTATCACTTGATGTAACGAACCTGGCTTAGTTACGATTAATACGGTTGAACCAGGTTCTAACACCGTGCTGCCATTGGGAATGACTAAATCCATATGAGGATGAGGTTGATAACCAATAATTAACGAACCTGTCGGAAAACGCCGATCTTGAGCAATTTCAGCTAGACTACGACCGACTACGTTACACCCTTCCGGAAGAGAGAGTTTTAGAACTTCGATTTGTCCCTGTTCAAAGTGCATCATCGATTCGACTTGGGGATATTCGATCGCGTTTACCATTGTCGATACTGCCAGATCGATCGTACTGATAATATGGTGCGCTCCTGCAAGGCGTAGCGGTTGTTCAAAATCGCGATGACGCATTCGACTGACAATGTGAGAGACGCCATAGTGTTTGGCAAGAGTTACCATTGCTAAATTTAAGGCATCGTTCCGTAAAACCGCAGCCATCGAATCAGCTTTGCGAATTCCCGCTTCCAGCAATACGTCCGTACTGACAGCACTCCCTTCAAAAGCCATTGCTCCCACTTGTTCGCGAGCATAACGACAGGCGGTAGGATTTATATCAATTACCGCAACGGTATGTCCTAGTTCTACCAGCCTTTGGGCTAAAGTGAGTCCGATCAGTCCAGCACCACCAATTAATACGTACATCCGAGACCTCCTTTTCGAGCAGACTGAATAGGCTCAGAAATATTTTAACGTCGTGTATTATTAAACTCTTTACAAAAAGCTGTAACTAAAGTGACTCCAGGCGGTTTATTAAGTTCTCAAACAGATATCGAGCGCAAATATCGACGGTTGCGACAGGAATTAGTTATTGGTGCAATTACGCTTGTTTTACTCTTCCTAATTGCTACCGTTTGGTACAAGTTCGTCGAGGGATGGAGTTGGTTAGACGCTTTTTATATGACCGTGATTACCCTAGCAACGGTTGGGTATGGGGAAACTAGACCGCTGGGAGATCGAGGGCGTTTATTTACGATCGTCATCATTATTTTGGGAATTATCAGTATCGGTTACATCGTTAACCGCTTTACAGAAGCGATCATTCAAGGCTACTTTCAAGAAGGAAGACGACTGAGGCAACAGCGACGCTTGATCGAATCTCTCTGTGAACATTATATTATTTGCGGATTTGGGCGCACTGGCCGTCAAATTGCTTTGGAATTCAAGGCAGAAGGCATTGATTTCGTGACGATCGATTCCAGTTTAGACTCCGTTCAGGAAGCACAAATGTTAGGTTTTGTCGCCCTTCAAGGAGATGCCACCCTGGATGAAACTTTGTTGAAAGTGGGGATAGAACGGGCAATTTGTTTGGTGGCGGCGCTACCTTCCGATGCGGAAAATCTCTACACTGTCCTTTCGGCAAAAACTCTCAATCCTAAGGTGAGAACGATCGCTCGCGCCAGTACGGAGGAAGCGGTGCAAAAATTGCAACGTGGTGGTGCAGATGCGGTAGTTTCTCCCTACATCACTGGTGGCAAACGTATGGCAGCAGCGGCACTCAGACCGCAAGTGATGGATTTTGTCGATGGTATTCTCACGGGTACCGATCGCTCTTTTTACATGGAAGAGTTTCGCCTCGATCCGGAAGTTTGTCCGGTGGTGGGTCAAACTTTAAGCGAAGCGCGTTTGCGATCGCAATCAGGTGCCTTAGTCCTCGCCATTCGTCGCGCCGACGGCACTCTGATCGGTGGGCCAACTGGCGAAACCGTTTTACTCCCCGGCGACGCCATGATTTGTATGGGTACGGCGGAACAACTGCGAAGCCTCAACAAAATTCTCAGTCCCCTTGGTTCTAAAACGCTTCGATTGCCAAAACATACTTGATTTGGGAATAGGGAAGAGTAGAAAGTAGGTTTACTCATATCTTGCACTAGGACAAGAAACCGGGTTTCTTGCAAATAGCTAAACTTGAAAGCCGATATTTTTTATTAAGAAACCCGGTTTCTCAAGTCTTTTTGAAAATGGTTTAATATCTGATTTCATTCGTCTGAGACTAATTGCTTAATTTGTTCCAAACTTAACCCGATAGCTTCTGAAATTTGCTCATCTTTTAAACCAAATTGTCGTAATTTACGAAGCATTTCAATTTTTAACTTATCTGTTGGTTCCTGAAAATCTTTAGGTTGATTTTTGTTTTCATCTGTGGTGCGCTCAGAGCAAACATTAATATAACCTATTATATTGTTATTGCCAAAAGAAATGTTTAAATTACCTTGCCTTTCTAATACAGATTTAAGATTATTTTTATCAACCTCTTCCTCAAAAATATCAGATAACATTTGCAAAAGTTCGTAACCCACATCCTTTACATGACCTTCTGAACGGCGATGATTTTCTGCAATTTCCGAATACTTTTGTTGTTTAGATTACACTTAGTAAAGTGAGCATTGTTCGCCCTACTTTACCCAAACACGACACCACGATAAATTTCTGCGATCGCTAATTCGATCCCAACTAATTCTATACAAATTTGTAATTTCGGAAAGAACCGTATTTTGCCTAGTTCATATTATCCAACCAAGCAGTTAAATCTGTTGGCGATGAAAAATCTAACAACGCTTCTGCCAATTCTTCCAACTGAAAAATTGATAAACCGCGAATTCTTTCTTCAGTGCTGGGTGAGGCTTCTCCGAGTCGCCGCCTCAACTGACGCATAATTTGCAAGAATGCCTGCTGTTTTTGTCCTTGCTGTAAACCTTGCTGCAAACCTTGCTGCAAACCTTGTTGCAAACCTCGTTGAATGCCTTTTTGAATAATCTCTTGGTAAAACGAAGATTCTTGCATATTATCCTCCCCTAATAGCTGATTAATCAGATTTGATTTATGCAGCAAACCCGCCATTACCGCAGTGCAAGCTAATATTTCCCTTCGCTGCACGGGGTCTTTTATTAATTGTACCCTTCCGGCTACTTCCTGTAACAATGCTCTCGGTGATTCGCTGCGAGTTAGGGGTGCTAGCGGGAGCAAAGCTGGTTCTGCTAAAAAAGGTGCGGGGTCTTCTTCCCATAACCGAATTACTCGATAGGTATGTAGGGTATTTCCTACTTGAAATCGATCGGTGAAAACTAGGGGTGAGTCGATCCGTTTTAAGAAAATTACTACCTATTCTATTCTACACCTATACTTTTCATAAAGGCGAAGCCAATATTTGAGCATTCGCTCTGAAATTGGTGGGTCTGAATAGGGTAATCTTTCAAATTCAAGGTGCAAAATAGTGTTACCTAATCGCAGTAAGATTAAAGAATCTGCTCTGATTGGTTCGGCTGGTAATTCAGTTTTGAGGATTTCTACATTTGTAAATTCCTCATTCGGCATTAACCAGCGCACGAAACTGGCTGGATTTTGGGAGGCGATATATTTGCAGGTGTTGTCGTAGGCCAAGGTTTTTGTTTTCCTGAAATTATTTTAATTTTTTGTCAATTGATTGGATAAAATATTATTCTTCGGCTTTTGATTCGATTTCGCGATATTCTGCCAAACTGTAGCGGCGTTCGACGCTAGTAACTCATAAACCTTAATAGCATAAAAAACTTCAACTAATTTTAGCCCGCTCAGGCGGGCTTTATTTGCAATCTTTCACTTTTGAGGGAAAGAATTTTACAATCAATTCAACTTCAATGCACTGACAGGCACTTCATCCCAGGAACTTACTTTTCGCAAACGCGCTATCCAACCTGATGATTTTTGAAATTCGGTTAAATTACTTTGGAAAGATTCGTGGCAATCTTTGGCTTGCTGTTCGTTACAAGTAGCAATACAAGAATAGATAATACCCGATGGATCGATTTGTTCGTTTACCCAAATAGTCATCATACAACCTGCCTTAATTACTAACTATTAAATGGATAAGTACATCTACTTGTCTTTTACCAAAAAATGACAGCAAAATACAAGGTTACCAACAAATTTGTTGATAATTCCTTGTATTTTGCAACAACATTTCTAATTTCTTATCGAAGTTGACAACTAAATGAAATATGGAATTTAGCTTTTAGAAGCTAAATTCGTCAAAGATTCGCCAGTAACGCGACAAATGCGCCAATCGGGTAAGACGGAAGCGCCCATGCGTTGATAAAATGCGATCGCGCTTTCGTTCCAATCCAATACGCTCCATTCTAATCGTCCGCAATCGCGATCGACAGCCAACTTAGCCAAATGCGTCAGCAATGCTTTACCGATACCTTTCCCTCGATATGCAGGTAAAACAAACAAATCCTCTAGATAAATACCTGGCTTAGTTAAAAAAGTCGAATAATTATAGAAAAATAAGGCAAATCCCACTACTTCGTCTTTCCACTCTGCTACGATCGCTTCTGCATAAGGACGAGATCCAAACAGATGGGATTCTAAAGACGCCATATCTCCGCTGACGGCGTGGGACAATTTTTCATATTCAGCTAGCGCTTTAATCAAATTAAATAGATTCGGAACGTCTGCTGGTGTTGCCGATCGCACTATTAATTCAGAAACCATTTGTTTAATTTTGTTTACATCAAATAGGAATAACTCATTTTTATACCTAGCAGCTTGAGTTCCCTATATTTTTAACTTTTGTAAAGAAATTCGCCGACCTAAATTATTGTCTATACATACAGTTAGTTTTGTCAATACCAAGAAGGGCGAGTTTAGCTGATAACACTAATATTTCCATGTTAAATTTGCGATCGCAACTCCTTATTTCTTAATGCTGAGTCTGGAATTCGTGCTTCAACAAATGATTCATTTTTCATACTCTGTTACCAATCAAAAATTTTCTATCCGTATACACCCAATCAAACGTAAGTAAAAATGGTCACCACCCCCATCAATAATCACTTGGAAAATTCTTTTTGTGATTTCGATTTAACAATCAAAAAAAGCATAAACAAAGCCAAAAAAATGGTTATGTTACCTTTTATCAGTTCATCTTTATTCAAATTAAATACACCCAAATCTAAAGACATTAATTATCCAAAAAATTCTCTATCTTTAGAAGAAGTTTGTTCTTTATATCCAGAGAGAATCAAAAAATTATTTGCCAGCCTCAATTTAGATCTCAAACACTTGGAAAATGTCAAACTAGCGGTTGGTAAAAAAGACTGGGTTTGTGCTTGCAAAGCTTTAATTTATTATTATCAAAATTCTAATGTTCCAAACCCAAATTTTTCTTTACCTAAATCTCCTATTTCCATTGATTTATGCGCCAATTTAATAGTCCAAGACTTATTTACTTTTCAAAATGTTGAATGTCATATTGTCCGCTTTCCCAACGGCTTAATCAATTGGTCATACAAAGGAACAAAAAACGATCGGGAATGGGCTTGGTTTCTGAATCGGCATTATCATCTTTTATATTTATTTGACGCTTATCAAAAAACAAATATTTTAGATTATGTTCAATGTATTAGCAATCACATCACAGATTGGATTATTACCAATCCTTCTCAAATAAATCGTCATATTTGGGCGCAGTGGCGAGGACTAGAAGCTGCTTATCGTGTAATTAATTGGTCGTCAATTTTTTATGAACTTCAACAAGTAAATGAATTTACTCATGCAACTCGCATTTTAATGCTTTCAAGCATTCTTGACCATGCTTACTATCTTAGGCATCTTCACGCTTGGGGCGCTAATTGGCTATCTCGTGAAATGAACGGTTTAGCAACAGTGGCGTTATATTGGCCAGAGTTCAAAAATTCCCAAAAATGGTTAAATTATGCTAACCAAATCATGTTTAATAGTATCAGTAAACAAGTTTATCCTGATGGAGTTCAAAAAGAACTGACCAGTCATTATCACTGGATAACTTTATGGGATTTTCAAAAATTTTATAACTTGTTGAAATATTTTAAAAAATCCGTTCCCGATCAATTCAAAAATAGTTTGGAAAAAATGTGGAATTATCTTGCTTATTCCATTCGTCCAAGTGGTTATGGATTACTCAATAATGATTCCGATCTCGATCTGAACTTACCCCATATAAAGGCACATATAGATTTATATCAAAGACCTGACTGGCAATACATTACTACTCATGGAGAATTTGGTGAAAAACCACCAGGTGAACCATCGGTTGTTTTTCCTTGGGCTGGTCATGTAATTATGCGGAGTGGTTGGGATAAAGATGCTCATTGGGCTTTTTTTGATGTTGGCCCTTTGGGAATTAACTATCACATACATAAAGACAAATTACATCTTTCTATAACTGCTTACGGTCGGGATTTATTAGTCGATAGCGGTCGCTATAGTTATGTTAGAGATAAATTTTGGCAATATTTTAGAGATTCCGCCAGTCACAATGTAATTTTAATCGATGGGAAGGGACAAAAGGGTGATGTGAAAGAGTGGCGCAAGCCGATGACGGGTAACTACACGATCGGGCCAGAATTTGACTATGCTCAAGGTACGTTTGATGGTGGCTTCATCAACATTAAAGGGAAAGCAACTCATTCGCGAACAGTAGTATATTTACGCGGCAAATATTGGATAGTTGTCGATCGAATTACCACTGATCTCCCTCGCCAAATACAACCCCTGTGGCACTTTCATCCCAACTGTACAGTCATTGTAGAAGATCGATCGATCGCATCCGTCGATCCTGGGGTCGGAAATCTACGGATCGTTCCCGTTTCCAACTTAGATTGGCAAGTTAAAATTGTGGCTGGAGAAGAAAATCCTATTCAAGGTTGGTGGAGTGAGGAATATAACCGAATTTTACCTAACCCTACAGCAATTTATGCCACAAAAATTATGACTACGGTCAACTTTGCTTGGGTAATTTATCCCGCTAAAGGAATAGTACCAAACATCAAAGTAAATCTGTTACCATCACTGCCGGACACAGTAAGATTGCAAGTCGAAATTCCCGAACAAGAACCTGATGAGATTGCTATTTCTCTCACCAGTAATACTGTCAGTAAATCAAAAACTATTGTTTAATTTTAGATTTTAGACTTTGAATTTATGTAAAACCCAAAATCTAAAATCCAAAATCTAAAATTTTACTTGAGCCAACTTTTCAACTTTTGGGCAATTTGCGGTCTTCGTAGTTTCCGCATTGCTTTGCTTTGGATTTGACGAACTCTTTCGCGAGACAAATTATACAAACTGCCTACTTCTTCTAAGGTACAAGGTTCGCTGGTAGTCAAACCGTAACGCAAAGAAATCACGTCTTTTTCTCTCGGTGTCAGCACATCTCCTAACACTTCCCAAATTTCCTGACGCATCATCGCATCACTCATTTGCTCTTCAGGAGATTGGCTATCACTATCTTCTAATAAATCTACCAGTTCGGTGTCTTCTTCTCGTCCTACCCGATGATTGAGAGAAAGCGATCGCCGTCGCAATTGTTGTAATTGACGCAGATGTTCTGGTGTAACTTCTAAAACCTCTGCTATCTCCGCTTCTGTGGGATTGCGGTGCAGTCTTTGCTTGAGTTCTCGCTGCACTTTTTTGAGTTTATTTAATTTTTCCACAATATGAATTGGCAGCCGCACGGTGCGAGAATCATTTGCGATCGCGCGAGTAATTGCTTGGCGAATCCACCAGTAAGCATAAGTGGAAAATTTGTAACCTTTATCGGGATCGAATTTTTCTGTAGCGCGGTTCAATCCCATCGCTCCTTCTTGAATTAGATCGAGGAATTGTACTCCCCGATTTAAATATCTTTTGGCAATCGATACTACCAACCGCAAATTCGAGCGAATCATTTTCCGTTTCGCTACTCTGCCTTGATAGAGGCGATTTTCTAATTGACGCTCTGTTAAACCAACGGCTGCTGCTAATTCTGCCGAACTGGGATAAGCACCTTTTTCAGCATAGAATCGTTTTTGAATTTCCTCAATTTTGACCAAAAATTGGACTCGGCGGGCTAATTCTACTTCTTCTTTGGGTTTGAGCAGTGGATAACGAGCCATTTCTTTAAAAAATGCTCCCACTGCGTCATCTGAATTCATTTTCCGATAACCGGATAACCGAGCTTCTGCTAAATCTTCTTCCTGAACTTCCTGTTCTATTTCTTGTAATGCTTCCGGCTCTATTTCTACTTCATCATGAACCGAATCAACTTCTTCGGGGTTTTCATCATCCATGAAATCGTTATTAATTGATAACGAAAATATTTCGGTTGTATCCAATTCGGAAATATTCATGGATAGATACTGTTGGGGTTGTTCGTGTTTTGATAATGACATATTCTTAGATACCTTAATTTGTTTATACACTCCGATCGCCTCCGATGAATGGCTTTTGTTCTGGTTGCTAACTAAAGAAAGTTTAAAAAAAGGTTTAAGATTTGGCTCCCTTTGCTAGTGGTGCGTGCGCTCGGGTAGTTGCTGGTTACGACTTTATTAATGCCCTTTTAGCCTGCATTTAGAGGAATATCTTCTTAGGCTACCGCAAATGAATTTTTTGGTTGTTTTTTGAGCTACAAAAGTAATGAGATCCACTAAGACTGTAATTTTGGTTATGAGTAAACTTACTCAGCCAAAACTCGATCTAGCCTGAATTAGAAGTTTTCTTTTTGTTTGTTGCCGTGGCGATTATTTATAACAATACGGCAACAAAAGTATTGAGGCGGAGGTTTGTTTTGTCTAGCATCATTCATTGGCTAGGCATCCTTAAACTTTTGCAAAATTTTCCGATCGTAATCTCAGCATCTCATATACTTAAAAGATTTACTCTCTACCGACAGGTGTAAAACAACTATGCTCCCTAGAAAGAAGTGTTGCTGTTGTTTTACTAACCTTAATGAAAATTGATTATTCCTGTTGGTTGAGATGTCCTCACAACCCCTGCCAAGGGAAAGATTTATGGGAAAAAAACGAGTACAATAAACGAGTCAGCCGTAGTTTGGGCAGGTGGCAGGCAATGAACGAATTTTGTAACCGGTGGTTATGTTTTCATGGTTTTTTACATATTTAGGTGATATAGAGAGAAAATACGTTTTTACTAGCTAAAACTGATTACAAAAAGAACTTATCTAAAAGCAGGAGTTTCTTTACTGGATTTTGAACCTTATGTCTATTCAGAGCAGGATTTTGTCTGACTCAATATTGGCTGAGCCTGGTGCATTTTATGGAACAAACTCATCTGATTCCAAGTGGATAGAAGTACTGGTAGATTGTCCGGGTACTCTATCAGATGCTGAGGATCGACAAAATCTTCAAAATCAAAAACTCTACACATATCGATTACCGCCAGATTTGGAAGTAAATCCCGGGGATATTTTGAGCGTACCCTTCGGGCCACAGCAGGTAGGAGCGATCGCGATTCGGTTGCTCGACCAGCCACCGCCAGATTTAGCAACCGCAAAAATACGTGATGTGGAGGAGGTGGTTTGCTCCGGGTTTTTCCCATCTGACTACTGGGATTTACTTAATAGATTATCTCAGTATTATTACACACCAATTATGCAGGTGATTAGAGTGGCCTTGCCCCCAGGGTTGCTTTCGCGATCGCAACGTCGCATTCGCCTCAAAGCAGAAGCCGTTCCCCCTGGTGCCACTACCTTCCTCAATCCCACCGCCCGTCAAATTCTCGAACTGCTACAAGTTTCCAAAACCGGAGGAGACTATACCTGGCAATACATCCAGCGACAAATTAGAGGCGCAACGCGAGGACTGAGGGAATTAATCAAACGGGGTTGGGTAGAAAGTTATCTAGAACCGCCCAGACACGCCCAGCCAAAATTACAGCAAGCAGTAACGATCGTTGAATCAGTTACAGGACAAGAACTTACTCCTCGTCAACGGGAAATTTTGGGGATTTTACAGCGTCGAGGAGGAGAATTGTGGTTAACTGAATTGATCCGGATCTGCAACACCAGTTCCTCTACCCTGAAAAGCCTCGAACAAAAAGGCTATGTAACGATTCAGGAACGAGAGGTATTGCGATCGTTAGCTCAACCAGAAGTAACAGAAGACCGACCAAAAGAACTCACTCCAGCACAAGCCAATGCTTTACAAGTTATCAATAATTTAGAAGGATTTGCTCAAGTCTTATTGCACGGAGTAACCGGTTCCGGGAAAACAGAAGTTTACTTACAAGCTATTACACCAATTTTAGAACGAGGAGAATCTGCACTAATTCTAGTCCCTGAAATTGGATTAACACCCCAACTAACTGATAGATTTCGCGCTCGTTTCGGCAATAAAGTCTGCGTTTATCACAGCGCTTTATCAGAAGGAGAACGCTTTGATACTTGGCGACAAATGCTCACAGGAGAACCGCAAATAGTCATCGGAACTCGTTCCGCCATATTTGCTCCCTTACCTAAACTGGGTTTAATCATTTTAGATGAAGAACACGACACCAGTTTCAAGCAAGATTCCCCAGCACCTACTTATAACGCTCGTACCGTTGCCAAGTGGCGTGCAGAATTAGTTAATTGTCCCCTGATTTTAGGTTCTGCTACACCTTCTTTGGAAAGTTGGGTAGAAGTGAGAGAAGATAAAGATAGGGAGGGATGGGGAGAAAATTTATCCTCTAATTCTTCTTCAAATACTTATTACTTATCATTACCAGAACGAATTCGATCGCGTCCTTTGCCACCAGTAGAAGTGGTGGATATGCGACAAGAATTAAAAGAGGGAAATCGCTCGATTTTTAGTCGAACATTGCAAGATGCGTTACAACAATTGCAGGAAGAACGCAAACAAGGAATTTTATTTATTCATCGACGCGGACACAGTACTTTTGTCTCTTGTCGGAGTTGCGGATATGTAATTGAATGTCCTAATTGCGATGTTTCTTTGGCTTATCACCATACAGAAGAAAGAGCGCCCGAACTTTTACGCTGTCATTATTGTAATTTCATTAGTTCTCATCCTCGCAATTGTCCAGAATGCGATTCGCCTTACTTAAAGTTTTTTGGCAGCGGTACTCAGCGAGTAGAAGAAGAATTGAAAAAGCATTTTCCTTTATTGCGAACAATTCGTTTTGATAGCGATACTACTCGTAATAAAGGGTCGCATCGCGCTTTGTTAACTCGATTTACTAATGGGGAAGCTGACTTACTAGTTGGAACTCAAATGCTTACCAAAGGTTTGGATATTCCGGAAGTAAAATTGGTGGGTGTAGTAGCAGCAGATGGGTTATTGCATTTCCCCGATTATCGAGCTTCGGAAAGAGCTTTTCAAACTTTGACGCAAGTGGCGGGTCGTGCGGGTAGGGGTGATGAACCGGGTCGAGTCATCGTGCAAAGTTACTCTCCGGAACATTCGGTAATTAAAGCGGTGCAGCGTTACGATTACGAATCTTTTACTCAAACAGAATTAGCACAAAGAAAAGAACAAAATTATCCTCCTTACGGACGTTTAATTTTGTTGCGTTTGAGTAGTTTAGATGCCACAGAAGTGGAAGAAACTGCTGAGTTAGTGGCTACTGAATTATCTCCGCCAACTAGTGAAAATAGTAGTTATGAAATATTAGGGCCAGCGCCAGCTAGTATTTTAAGGGTAGCTAATCGTTATCGTTGGCAAATTTTGTTGAAATTTGCCAGTGAAACTTTACCAGAATTACCAGATTGGAATGCGGTGCGATCGCTTTGTTCTCCTAGAGTTAGCCTTACGATCGATGTAGACCCGTTGCATTTAATGTAATCTACCGTGTGTAGTAAGGACTTCAGTTCTCAAAAAGGACTAAAGTCCTTACTACAAACCAAATATAACTTCCGGTTCGTAGTGAGGACTTCAGTCCTCAGAAAAGACTAAAGTCCTTACTAAAAACCAATTTTAGGTAATCACGGTAGGAGTAATTACGATTCGTTGTAAAAGACGATCGATCTGTTCTGCTTGTTCGATTTTTCCTTGTTCTTTAAATAATTCTCGTGCTTTCTTAAACGCTTCTACCGCTTCCTTTCGTTGACCAGTTCGAGATAACGTCAATCCCAAATTGGCGTAAGCTTCGGCAAATGCAGGCTGAAGGCGAACTGCTTCTCGCCATTGGGCGATCGCAGCATCTCGTTGACCTTGCTGAGCTAGTACGTTTCCTAAATTATAGTAAGCTTTAGCATAATCGGGATTAATGCGAATTGCTTGTTGATATTGCGCGATCGCTTCTTCCAGTTTTGATTGTTGTGCTAGGGCATTAGCCAAGTTATAGTAAGCTTCTGGTAAATTAGGTTGTAATGTAATCGCTTCCCGATAAGCGGTAACCGCTTCTTCTCGCTTCCCTAAAGCTGCTAAAGCTGCTCCCATATTTAGGTAAGCAACTGCTAAATCGGGATTGAGGCGAAGAGCTTCTTGATATTGAACGATCGCTTGTGGGAAATTGCCTTGCTGTTGGAAAGTTACGCCTTGGTTATAATAAACTTCTGCTTGCTTGAGATTTTCTGAGGTGTCCCTAACGTTATTAGATTCGGTATTTTTATCAATAACACTAGTTGATACAGATGGCTTAACTTTTCCTCCATTTTCCAACTCTTGGGCGGGTAAGGCAGAGCTTGGTAAACCTAAGCCGATCGCGGTAACAGCAGCAGTGACTAACTGAATCAAAAAATAGGTTCTTCTATACATGGGCATACCTGGCAAACTTTCTTTGGGAATACTAACTTAGTTTTCCCGGACTGAGCGCAATAATATCTTTGGGAAATCTAATCAACGTCGAAGCGAGTATTTCGGGAAGGTTTGCGATCGCTAAAACGGTTTTAGACTACCGTTTCCTTACTAATCAAGCATTTTGGGACTTGTACCCCTATGTTGCCTAGTTCAGATAGGGAGTGAAAATACTTAAGTAGTTCTAATGATTGCCCAATAATTCAGCGGCGACTAATCCTTTTTGGATGGCTAACACGGCAGCTTGAGTGCGATCGCGCACTTCTAGCTTTTGTAAAATAGCATGAACGTGAACCCTCACCGTACCAACCGTAATATAAAGCAGATCGGCAATTTCCTGGTTGCTTTTTCCAGCAGCAATTAAAGCTAAAATCTCTTGTTCTCGCCTAGTCAGTGGATTTTGCAACGTCTCGCTTATGCTAGGAACTGCTGGCGGATGATTTTCAAAGACAGCGCGAATTTCTGCCGTACCAGTGCGATCCCACCAAGACGCACCCGCCGCTACAGAACGCAGGGCTAAAATTAGCAAATCTGCTTCGATTCCTTTTAAACAATATCCTTGAGCGCCAGCCGCAATCAATCTCTCGATTAAAAGCTTTTGGGAATGAGAAGTTAAAACTAAAATCGGGATTTGGGGATGTTGCTGCTTAATTTGACAACAAGCTTCTACCCCGCCAATTCCCGGTAATCCGACATCTAGCAAAACTACATCGGGCAGAAATTGATTGGTTAATTCTACTGCCATTTCTCCATCAATTGCTTCGGCTACTATTTCAATTCCCGGTTCTTGTTGCAAGCGCATATGCAACCCCAAACGAAATAGTTCATCATCTTCTACTAGCAGTATCCGCAGGGAAGTAGGTTTCATCTTTAAGCGAATAAAAGAGATTTAAGAAAAATATTGAATAAAGTCATCAGCGGATGATATTTCCGACCTAATTTAATTTTTTTTCCATCTGATAAGCAGGTAGGCGAAAACCAAATAAAGCACCAAGCGGTAAACGGTTTTCTGCCCAAATTGTACCGTTATGGGCTTCAATAATTTGACGACTTAAGTATAAACCCAATCCCGATCCTTTAGCTTGTCGATCGCCGTGACCTTGGTAAAATCTTTCAAACAAGTGGGAAAATTCATTATGGGCGATTCCTTGTCCGCTATCGATGATTTTGACAACGCGATCGTTACTATCGCACTCCAGTATTACTTCCACTTTTCCACCGCGAGGGGAATGATTAATGCCGTTAATAATTAAGTTAGTAAAAACCCGTTGTAATTGTAAGCGATCTCCCTTTACCCACAAAAATCGGCGAAAGTTGGATTCTCCATAATTAAGAGAAACATATACTCGGCGGGTAGTCGCTAAATCTGTTAAAGTGGCAATTACTTCTTCTGCTAAAGATACTAAATTAATTGGCGCTAGTTGAAGTTTTAATCCTTCTGCGTCATTGCGATACACATCTAATAAAGTTTGTACTAATTGTAGGCTAGATTGATGGCTGCGAATCATCATTTCTAGTACTTTTTGTTGGGAAGGCGTGACAGCGCCAAATTGTCCTACCTGTAAAGATTTGATGGTTTCAATTGCCCCCAATAATGGCGTCCTCAGGTCATGGGTAAGAGTTGATACAAAGTCTTCTCGGATACTGGCTAGCTGTTCTTGAGCGCGTAATTTAGATTGTTGTTGGGCGATCGCTTCTTCGGATTGTCGATTGCGATCGCTTAACCAACCAGTTACCAAAAGCGCCAGCACTGCAATCAGCCGATTCGCCATTGTCGCCGGACTAAAAGTTTCTATACTTGGGAAAAATAAATTCAAAATAGTTAGTGCCGCAGCTAATAGTGTAATTTGTAACGTTGCTTGGCGACCTAATCGAGAATTGACCAGTAAAATCGGGCCGGTATACAAGTAACCAAATACGTACTCTGAGGGCGTTGCATACTCCAGACCGATTACGATAAATATTGCGATCGCGATCGTTCCATAAATATTAGGGCGTTGATTATTACCAATAAAAGCAGACTTTAGCTTAGCAATTTGGCTAATCATTTTTTATTTTTATCATCAATTAAAAGCCATTATCCAAATACTAACTTGAAATCCGGCTCGACATCATTCTATATCTCCAAATATAGATCGGGTATAACTGTAGTTATAGAAAAATTATTGTCAATGTTTTAAATGATCTAAATATCAGCTATACCTAGCTTAATAAAATCATAAACTTTGTTTTCTATCTTTTGTTTGATGCTGGCAATCGAATAAAATTCGAGAATCAACTTATAGCTGTAGTAATGTTGACAAAAAATATTGTCATAGAAAATATGAACACTTCAGAGCTAAAACCGATCCAATAAAAATTCAATAACCTCAAGTAAACTTATGTGGCAAGGCTTCCTTCAAATTGCAATTACCCTAGCTATATTGGTGGGAATTACACCAATATTCGGACGTTATATAGCAAAAGTCTTTTTGGAAGAACGTACATTTCTCGACCCCATAACGATCCCAGTAGAAAAAGTTATTTACGCTCTGGGTGGCGTGCGATTAAAAAAAGATATGACTGGTTGGCAATACACTAGCGCAGTGCTATTAAGCAACCTCGTCATGGCAGCGTTAGTTTATTCAATCTTGATTTTTCAAGGAGTTTTACCTCTCAATCCCACCAACTTAACCGCGCCTAGTTGGGATTTAGCGCTACACACTACCATCTCATTCATTACTAATACCGACCAGCAACATTATTCCGGCGAAACAACCTTAAGTTATTTCAGTCAAGTAGCAGCTTTAGGATTTTTAATGTTCGCGTCAGCCGCTACTGGATTAGCAGTAGGAATTGCTTTTATTCGCGGTTTAACTGGTAGAAATTTGGGTAATTTTTACGTTGATTTAACTTTATCAATTACCCGCATTTTACTACCCATATCTATTATTGGTGCGATCGCGTTACTTATTGCAGGAGTTCCCGAAACATTAGAAGGCCCAGCAATCTTGACAACCCTAGATGGTAACACTACGCAAGTGTTAAGTAGAGGGCCAGTAGCTCATTATGAAATTATCAAACAACTAGGGGAAAATGGCGGGGGTTTCTTCGGCATTAATTCCGCCCATCCCTATGAAAATCCCAATGCTTTCTCCAATTTAATCGAAACTATTGCAATGGTTTCAATTCCGGCTGCACTGATTTACACTTACGGCATATTCGCCAATAACAAAAAGCAAGCTTGGCTACTTTTTTGGATGGTATTTGTTATCTTTGTAATTCTCATTGGCATAACTGCGATCGGTGAATATCAAGGTAATCCTTTAGTTAATTCTATTTTGGGTAAACAGGAACCAAACTTAGAAGGAAAAGAAGTGAGATTTGGTTGGGCACAGACAGCATTGTGGGCAATTACTACTACTGCTACCATGTGTGGCGCAGTCAATGGAATGCACGATTCTTTAATGCCAAACGGCGGATTTTCCACTCTATTTAATATGTTTTTGCAAATTATCTGGGGTGGTCAAGGAACGGGTACTGCTTATTTATTCGTTTACCTAATATTAACCGTGTTTTTAACTGGTTTAATGGTGGGTAGAACACCCGAATTTCTCAATCGTAAAATCGAGAAGCGAGAAATCATTTTAGCTAGCGTAGTGTTACTAGTTCACCCAATTTTTGTATTACTTCCCAGTGCTATTTCCCTAGCTTTTCCCGATGCTTTAGCCTTTCAAATTCGACCACCTGGAGGAGTTAGCGCTGCTAATTTTCACAACATTTCGCGAGTAGTTTACGAATATACTTCTGCTACTGCTAACAACGGTTCTGGTTTTGAAGGATTGGGAGATAGCACCCTTTGGTGGAACTTAAGTACCAGTATTAGCCTGTTAGGAGGACGCTATATTCCGATTATTGCTTTATTGCTTTTAGCTGACAGTATGGCTAACAAACAACCAGTCCCGGAAGGCGCGGGTACTTTGCGAACTGACTCGATTTTATTTACTAGCGTAACGGCAGGCGTCATCCTGATTTTAGGTGCGTTAACTTTCTTTCCAGTTCTGGCACTTGGGCCGATCGCAGAAGCTTTTCAAATTGCTAAAACCAGTTTGTAGTGAGGATTTTAATCCTCAAATTCTAAGGACTGAAGTCCTTACTACGAACCCAATCAAATTACTCATCATTAATTACAAATGACCAGAATTTCTCGCGAACGCGGTAAACCCAGACAACAGCGCAAACATACCCCAAAAGTCAATACAAAAGGACTTTATCAAAGAGCTTTGCGCGATTCTTTTCTCAAACTAAATCCGAAACAAACAATCAAAAATCCAGTCATGTTTCTGGTTTGGGTTGGCACTATCATTACCTTTTTACTAACTATCGATCCTGCCATATTCGGCCCTGTTCCCGGTACTAATCAACGGTTATACAATGGCTTAATTACGATAATTTTGTTCTTTACAGTCTTATTTGCTAATTTTGCAGAAGCGGTAGCGGAAGGAAGAGGTAAAGCACAAGCAGATGCTTTACGTTCCACGAAATCGGAAACAACTGCCAAAAAACTTTTGCCTGACGCTTCAATCCAACAAATCAGTTCTACTTCTTTGCATCAAGGGGATGTAATTAAAGTAATTGCTGGCGATATTATTCCCGTTGATGGCGAAGTAATTGCTGGTGTTGCTTCGGTAGATGAATCGGCAATTACTGGCGAATCAGCACCAGTATTGAAAGAACCGGGTTCTGATGTTGCTAGTTCCGTTACTGGCGGTACGCGAATTATTTCCGATGAACTTACTTTGCGAGTAACTGCCGATCCAGGTAAGGGATTTTTAGATAGAATGATTTCTTTAGTAGAAGGTGCAGAACGCAGCAAAACCCCGAATGAAATTGCATTAACAGTATTACTGGCAGTTTTAACTCAGGTATTTTTAATTGTAGTTGCTACTCTACCACCTTTTGGTAATTACGCTGGAACTTCGATTAGTATCGCCACATTAATTGCTCTGTTAGTAGCTTTAATTCCTACAACAATCGGCGGCTTACTCAGTGCAATTGGTATTGCTGGTATGGATAGAGTCGCTCAATTTAATGTCATCGCCACTTCTGGACGAGCGGTAGAAGCTTGCGGCGATGTCAACACTTTAGTATTAGATAAAACGGGAACGATTACGTTAGGAAATCGGTTGGCGGAAGAATTTATTCCGGTGAATAATCACTCGATGCAAGAGATGGCAAAAGTAGCGCTTGCCGCGAGTGTTTTTGACGAAACACCGGAAGGAAAATCGATCGTGAGATTGGCGGAACAATTAGGCACGAGAGTAGATTTTGACCGTAATTTAGCAGAAGGAATCGAGTTTTCAGCGAAAACTCGGATGAGTGGCACGGATTTGCCTGATGGTACTGAAGTGCGTAAGGGAGCCGTAGATGCGGTAAAAGGTTTTGTTCGTTCTCGTGGCGGACAAGTTGGTGTTGATTTAAATGAAGCTTACGAACGAGTTTCTCGTTTAGGAGGTACGCCTTTAGCGGTTTGTCAAGGAGGAGAACTTTACGGAGTAATTTATCTTAAGGATATTATCAAACCGGGAATTCGCGATCGCTTTGAGCAATTGCGACGTATGGGCGTTCGGACTGTCATGTTAACGGGAGATAACCGAATTACTGCTTCTGTAATTGCTGAAGAAGCAGGAGTTGATGACTTCATTGCCGAAGCAACTCCCGAAGATAAAATTGCTGTCATTCAAAGGGAACAAGGCGAAGGCAAATTAGTAGCAATGACTGGCGATGGTACGAACGATGCGCCAGCTTTGGCACAAGCAAATGTCGGTTTAGCAATGAATTCCGGTACTCAAGCTGCCAAGGAAGCTGCTAACATGGTAGATTTAGATTCCGACCCTACAAAGTTAATTGATTTGGTGACAATTGGTAAGCAATTACTAATTACTAGGGGAGCATTGACTACTTTTTCAATTGCTAATGATATCGCGAAGTATTTTGCAATTATTCCGGCAATTTTTGCCGGAATTGGGATTGGTAGCTTAAACATTATGGGTTTAGCCAGTACTCAATCTGCCGTGTTATCTGCCCTGATTTACAATGCTTTAATTATCCCGGCTTTAATTCCGCTGGCACTAACTGGGGTAAAGTTTAGACCGCTAACTGCTAATCAGTTATTGCAAAGAAATATTTTAATTTACGGTTTAGGTGGAGTGGTTGCACCGTTTGTGGCTATTAAAGCGATCGATCTTTTAATCAAAGTGGTTGGATTGGCTTAATAAAGGAGTAATTAAACTTATGAAAAATGCCAAAGTTTTCGGTAAAACAATATCAAATATGATGACCGAAATCCGTCGTTATTTACCAAATCATGATGTTGATTATTTAGATTATCAATGGAAGAAAAAACCACTGCCTTTGGTGCTATTTTTGTTGATGTGTCTGAATTTAGTCATCGCACCCACAGTTTATGCTGCTACCGATGGAAATATTAACCGCATCAATGTTTATGCGCTAGGTATTCTGGGACTGGTTACTCTAGGGTTAGCAATTTATTTATTTGTGGTGATTTTTCAGCCAGAACGATTTTAGAATTTACTAAATTTAGCTATTTCCAATAGTAAAATCACAATTTTACCATGCGAGAATTAATTGTTGGTGTTCGGGTTACGATCGTTTTTTGGCTGTTGACAGCAATAATTTATCCGCTGTTTATCCTGGCGATTGGGCAATTAGCATTTCCATTTCAAGCCAATGGCAGTTTGATTAAAAATGCGGCTGGAAATCCGATCGGTTCTGCTATAATCGGTCAAACTTTTTCGGCTCCTCAATATTTTTGGAGTCGTCCCAGTACAGTCAATTATAGTGAAGGAAAAGACGCTCTACCCACAGGTATTTCTGGTGCTAGTAATTTGGCTCCTAGCAATCCAGATTTAATCGATCGAGTACGAGTAACGACAAATACATTGCGGTCTGAGGATATTCAACCTACTGGTGATTTAGTTTATGCTTCTGGCTCTGGATTAGACCCCCACATTAGCGTAAATTCAGCGATCGGACAAATTGCCAGAGTAGCAAAAGCGCGAAATCTTTCTACTAATCAAGTGGAGATTTTGGTGAATAAATATACAGATGACAGATTTTTGGGAATCTTTGGCGAACCAGGAGTAAATGTTCTTAAATTAAACTTAGCCTTAGATAGTTTGTCATCTTCTCAACGGTAGCTAATATTATTTGGTAATCACCATCTTTCGAGCGAGAGAGTAACAATCTAAAATCCAAAATCTAAAATCGAATGATTCATTCAAGTGAAATAAATTCTCAACCAATATCCGGTTATTCTAAACCGCGTCGAGGCAAGCACAAAATTTTTATTGGCATGGCTCCCGGCGTCGGTAAAACTTATCGAATGTTGGAAGAAGGCCATCAACTTAAGGAAGAAGGCATTGATGTTACTATTGGCCTATTAGAAACTCACGGTCGCGAAGAAACAGCAGAAAAAGCGATCGGCCTAGAGGTGATTCCCGCCAAAAAAATCATTCATCAAGGCGTGACTCTGAAAGAAATGGACGTTGATGCAGTACTTTCTCGCCAACCGCAATTAGTTTTAGTGGATGAACTCGCTCATACAAATGTACCTGGTTCCGATCGAGAAAAGCGCTATCAAGATGTGGAAATAATTTTAGTTGCGGGGATTGATGTTTATTCCACCGTTAATATTCAACACTTAGAAAGTTTAAATGACATAGTGGCAAAAATTACTGGCGTAGTAGTGCGAGAACGCATACCAGACCGCATTTTGGATGAAGCAGACGAAGTAGTAGTAATAGATGTCACGCCAGAAACTCTTCAAGAAAGATTACAGGAGGGAAAGATTTACGCGCCTCAAAAAATCGAACAATCTCTCCAGAACTTTTTTAAACGGCGTAACTTAGTGGCTTTGCGGGAGTTGGCATTACGGGAAGTGGCTGACAATATTGAAGAGGATGCCCGTACCACTATGCCGCCAACCGATCGCTATTGCAGCGTTCACGATCGCGTTTTAGTTTGTTTGTCCACTTATCCCAACTCAGTACATCTCCTACGACGAGGCGCACGCATTGCCAACCAGTTACACGCTCGCCTTTACGCTTTATTCGTAGAACATCCCGATCGCTTTTTAACCAAAGAAGAGAGCCTATATCTTGAAACTTGTCAACATCTTTGCCGAGATTTCGGAGGAGAATTTTTACGAGTCAAGGCTAACGATGTCGCTATTGCGATCGCTCAAACATCCCAGCAGTATCATATTACCCAAGTAGTTCTCGGCCAAAGCCAGAAATCTCGTTGGGAACTCTTCTGGCAAGGCTCCCTCGTCCAAAAATTAGTTAGATATCTAAAAGATGTCGATTTGCACGTTATTGCTACTGAAAAATCACCCGCCCAATCGAAATAAACAAAGAATCAGAAATAATTGCTGAAAGTTGACTGTCAAAACTCAAACAGTCAACAATTCATAATTTCCTCTTCTATATTTACCTTTGCTAAGTTCGCAAATTTATCCGTAAATTCAATCTAAAATCGAAAATCGAAAATCTAAAATCAAACGATCATGCGCGTAATCGGTTTAATCAGCGGCACCTCAGTAGATGGTATCGATGCCGCAATGGTAGATATTACGGGTACGGACCTAGATATAAAAGTTGAATTAGTGGCTGGAGCTACCTATCCTTACCCGGATGCTTTAAGAAAGCAAATTTTAGCCGTCTGTGGTGGTTCGGCTCTTTCAATGGCAGAATTAGCAGAATTAGACGATCGCATCGCCCAAGTTTTTGCCGAAGTTGCTTTAGCCATCCAAGCTAATCATGCCCCAGCCCAATTAATTGGCTCCCACGGACAAACCGTTTTCCATCGTCCACCTAACAAGCAGGGAAGCAGGGGAGCAGGGGAGCAGGGGGGCGTCGGTTCATCCACCATTGGATACAGTTTGCAATTAGGGCGGGGTGCTTTAATTAGCCAACTAACGGGAATTAATACAGTTAATAACTTTCGGGCTGCTGATATTGCAGCTGGTGGTGAAGGTGCGCCTTTGGTATCCCGCATCGACGCTTCCCTACTCAGTCATCCCACACAAAATCGCTGCGTTCAAAATATTGGTGGGATTGGTAACGTAACTTATTTACCTGCTCGTCAGGGTGACTGGCTGGAAAACGTGCGGGGTTGGGATACTGGCCCTGGAAATGCCTTGTTGGATCTAGCCGTACAGCATTTAACGGGTGGTAGTCAAACTTACGATAAAGACGGCGCTTGGGCGGCTAGCGGTACTCCTTGTCTACCGTTAGTAGAGCAGTGGCTCCAGCATGAATTTTTTCAACAGTCGCCTCCCAAGTCTACCGGTCGAGAACTATTTGGAGTGGAATTTTTACACCGTTGTTTGACAGACGCCGAACCATATCAATTGAGTAGTGCTGATTTGTTAGCAACTCTGACTGAACTTACCGTTGCTTCTATCGTTCACAGTTACCAGAATTTCTTACCCAATCTACCCGATCTGGTGTTATTGTGTGGTGGAGGTAGTCGCAATATATACTTGAAACAAAGGCTGCAAACTTATTTCTCTCAAGTAGGGCATGAGTTATCATCCAGTGTCGAGTATGGGGAAAAACTGCTATCTCTAATTATTAATACCCAATACCCAATCCCCGATCGTCAATCCCCCATCCCGGTCTTGACGACTGATGAAGTTGGATTGAATGCCGATTACAAAGAGGCGATCGCTTTCGCAGTTTTAGCTTATTGGCGATATTTGGGATATCCCGGTAACCTCAAACAGGTAACTGGTGCCCAAAATACGATACCTTTAGGAGATATCCACCTGATGACTCAAGGGCTACATACTAGCATAGAGTCTTGCGATCGGGCAGTGGGCAATCAAGGCAAGGAATAGAGGCGTGGCTCACACCTTTTTAATTGAAGCAGGTCGTTGGAGATTACAGGGAAACTGGCTAGAGCGCAACGGTATGCCGATAGCTGTCAAAGGGTTAACCCTGGTGGCATGGAGTCGCGACAATTGGTTTACGATGGTAACCAAGCTGATGTTTCCAGACAGCGATCGCGAAGAAATCGCTCTACAGTACAAGGGACGTTTAGATGCAGGCGAACGTCAATATACTTTTGTACTGCAACACAGTCTCTTAGGAAGAGTAGAAGGGGAAGGATGGATTGCCCCAGAATCGATCGTCCAGCGTTACTGGGTGCTCGGAGATCGCCAACGTCGTAGCGGCTTTGAAACACTCCATCGAGTAACCGAAAACCAATATTATATTTCTAGCAGTATTCTAGCGGGTCATTATTTAACCAGCACGATGGAAGCGACCTTGGAGCGTCAGCCAGAATCGAATTATCCTTGAATAGTAGATCGTGTTGTTCGTTCAACTCATTACGAAGCCTTGCCGTAAAGTTAACCAGACAACTGGTATTAGATTTTGTCTCTAATTAAAAACTTTATAGGTCAAGCTAAGGTTTTGAGAAGGAGGTTCCCGCCCCTCACTGTCTTTCACAAGGGTCGGGTAACGGGGATGGCATCATTTGCCAGTTTGATTCGCATTCTGCGCGTGGCTAATGATTAACTCCGTTTCTTCTATCTCAAGGTAGGGCGGGTTTAACCAGGATGCCACTGGGATAATCAAAACTTTTATCAAGCCCTCCCTGACAAGTAAGTTGTCCGACAACTGACCAGCAGTTATATTACCTTCACGCTCCTTCTATAGTGGAGCTAGATCAAAATGACAGATCCGAACACTGGTCGCTTACTTGACAATCGCTATCAACTGGTAGAGTTGATAGGAACGGGGGCTATGGGTCGGGTTTATCGCGCTAAAGATGTTTTACTCGGAGGCGTACCCGTTGCCATCAAGTTTCTTTCTCTATCAATTCACAATCAGAAACTGCGATTGCAGGAACGCTTTGAGCGAGAAGCCAAAACCTGCGCTTTGTTAGGTCAAAGAAGCCTCCATATCGTCCGCGTAATGGATTATGGCGTAGACGAAAATAAAACTCCGTTTTACGTCATGGAATACCTTCAAGGAGAAAGCCTCAGCGAAATAGTTCGCGGCAAGAATCTGGGTTTACCGAAATTTCTCAACTTAGCACGACAAATCTGTTTGGGATTGGAGTGCGCTCACGAAGGCATTCCCGTGGATGGAGAAATTTGCCCGATCGTCCACCGGGACATTAAACCAAGTAACATTTTGGTGGTGCAAGACCCCAGTCTTGGCCAGCTAGTAAAAATCCTTGACTTTGGCATTGCCAAACTACGTCAAGCAGACAGCGATCAAACTAATTACTATTTAGGAACCTTAGCTTATTCATCTCCAGAACAGATGGAAGGTAAGGAATTAGACAACCGTTCCGACATTTACAGTCTGGGCGTGTTGATGTTTGAAATGCTGACTGGAAAAATGCCCCTCCAGGCAGAAACCCATTCCTTTGGTGGTTGGTACAAAGTTCATCATTTCCAGCAACCTCGCTCTTTCGAGTCAGTTAATCCGACTTTGAAAGTGCCAAAAGCGCTGGAAAATCTGATCGTGAGTTGTTTGGCAAAAGAGCCGAGCGATCGGCCCCAAACAGTCAGTGAAATCATCAAATCCCTGGCACCATTGGAGGAACGTTTTAGCACTGGTAGGCAACTAGGTCAACGCATAGAAACCACCCTGACCGCATTACCAGTTATTACGGAAGCTAAGCCGCTACCCGCCGTTGTAGAGTCAAAACCTCCCATTCCTACTCCCCAAAAAGAGGTAAAACCTCAACCTCAACAACCAGGGTCTTTACAAGAAGTTGAGAAATTAGTTCGACAGCAACATTGGCCTCAAAACAAACCAATTGCGGAAATTGTTTTTGCTAATACTTTAGCTACTAGTCAGGAGACTTTAGCAACTTTATGGGTGATGTTAAAAAAAGAAGATATTCAGAAGCGTCAGGTTTGCAAGCGCTACAATCAATTCTTATTTTTAATGTCTCCCCATCCGATGCTGTTGTGGATTACAGCTTTGTATACTCACGAAGCAGGGCCAAGATGGTTGCGCTGTTACTTGGACGTAAAAACGTCTCAAGGGGAAGAAATGATCAGAATACTGGCAGAAAAAGGGCGCTATTGGGTATTGTTATTTGCTCTAGAAGAACCCAAGCACTGTATGCACGCTATGAGCGTGAGAATCGCTCCTTCTCAATGCCAATTATTAAAACAATGGATCAGCACCAGCCAATCGTTGATCCCAGTAGGATCGCCAAAAATGAGTAAGGAATTACTCCACAATCAATTTGAGAAAATCAAACCTCAAATTTTGGTTAAGCTGGAATCTAATTCTTCTCTGGGGCAGTAAATTTATCAACTACTAACTAGGGGCGGGTAACTAAAAAATAATATTAATGTCTCCTGAAAATTTACTTTTATTTGCCTTGCTCCTAGTGTACCAGAGCAAAAATTTCCTACCACTTCTACAAAAAGATAGAGAAATCATTAATCAAATAAAAAATATCCTTAGAATAGGTGTTTGGTGTTTATAGACCAAAATAAATCAAATCACTGATTTATTCAAATTATTATTTTCACGCAAAACATTACTAAATAAACATTGCTGCGAGCTTTGGTTCGCTAGAAAGCCAGATAAGGTTTCCCATCCTTTGAAAAGTTGACTAAGAAGTTGACGCCCCAACATCCCCAGCCTCTTTCCCATGAGGAACAAAGCAAGAGAAGGAGGTCGCCCACCGCGACATAGGAAAACCTTATTCAAAGTGGGGACTGGGTTCTAAACCCCACTGATGCTTGAGCAAATGCTTGTAAGTAGCTTCCCGCATCATCATTTGCTTGTATAGCTGAATTAAGAAATCCTGTGCTTGTTCTAAATTCATTTTTTCTACTTGTGTCTCGAAAGAGCGGATGCTGAATTGCTGTTCGAGAGAAAGTTCGATCGGTGAATTCATAATTAACTCCTACCAAAGATATAAAGTCGGTTTATTTGTTCTAAAAGTCCCTCTTTAGTTGGGGAAAGGCTCAACAGAACCACTTGGTTACTGTATATATTACGAAAGATAACAATAATTTGACAAATTGCCTATCCCTCTTCTTGAGTACTTTTAGATCCAAAAGGCAGAGATCCTTTTCCGGAAGGTTCTATACCGCTTAATGGTATTTTTAGCAATATCTCCTGGCAAGAATTGCTCATCATGAACAAAACATCTAAGTATATATGCTTAAATTTTGTGCGGATATAACAAAAAAGGCTGGGTTTCATGGAGTATCCAGCCTTCGATCGAGTTTTCAGCTTGTTTTTAAAGTACTAATCTTTACCGTTCTCAATTGCCACGATAACTACGGTAATGTTGTCTCGACCACCTTTTTCCTTGGCAGCTTCTACCAGGTCAGTAGCGGCTTGTTCGTGCAATGGAGCTTCTAGATAAGATGCGATCGCCGGATCGGGCAATTCTTCGGTTAGTCCGTCGCTGCATAACAACAGCCGATCTCCGGGAGCTAAATCCAAGGGTTGAATTTCTATCTGGCCCAAATCTTCGCGGCCTAAACATTGGGATAACATATGCCGCCAGGGATGAATTCTCGCTTGCCCCGCCGTCAGGACGCCCGCTTTCATCGCACGCGCTACCCAAGTATGGTCTTCGGTGATTTTTTCTAAATTTGAGTTTCGCAAACGATACAGACGAGAATCACCGACATGAGCGCACCAAGGCTCTTCCTCTCTAAACAGCATTACTACTGCTGTCGTACCCATATCCGACCGTTCCGGGTGTTCTCGCTGGTCTTGCAGTATCGCCTGATTTGCTTTCCAGAAAGCCGCCTCTAACAAAGCTGGGGATTTTTCTCGATCGTCCCAATGTTCGCAGAGGTAAGTTTTAATTACGTGGGTAGCGATCGTACTCGCCTCTTCACCGCCGGCGTGTCCGCCCATCCCGTCAGCCACAATAAAAAATCGCCCCTGCGGGTCAATATAAAAAGCATCCTGGTTCACCGGACGAACGAGTCCGGGGTCAGAAAGACCCGTGTAGCGACTTTTCATAACCTAGCCATTCGCATCCAAAAGGTAACTGATCGTGAAGTACCCCAACTAAACTTCGTAATCGTTGGAGCTTCCAACTTGACAAAAATTTAGGGCGGTCTTATTCGTCTTTGGGGTTTCCCGCTTCATTCGCCGTTGCCTCTACCAGTTACCTAGCTTTGGTCTTACACGGCGTCCACAGGCAGACTCTCGCCTTCCGCAAGAGTTATTTTAGGTTCGATCTTGGCTGGTGTAGGCTTGATTGCCATACCAGTGACAAGCTTAAAACATTCGTTCGTACTTATCCATCCGCCGCAATAGTCGAATCAAACCGAAAGCGACAGCAGCTGCGATCGAAGCAGCCAACACTGCTAGCACTACCTTATCATTAACGAAAAGGATAGCAGCTGACAGAATAAAAGCACTAATTATTAAAGCATAAGTAGTACTCATTTGAGTATTGGTGAGGCGGCGCAGCACCCGGTCTGTTTCCGTGGAACGCACTCGCACCCGCACGTCACCCCGTTCCAATTTTTCCAGAGTTTCCTCAATGCGGCGGGGTAAACCCAAAGCGGTACTGCTGACTTGAGCAGCTTGACGACCGAGTTCTCCTAACAAGCTACTAGTAGGATCGAAACCATTTCCTTCACTCATAAGCTGCATTGTAAAAGGTTGAGCAACTTCCATAAAGTTAAATTCCGGGTCTAAACCTTTTCCCACTCCCTCCAGCGTTGAGAAAGCACGCATAACGAAAGTAAAAGTAGCTGGGAACCGAAACGGCTGATCGTAAGCAATTTCGTAAAGGTCATCCGTAATGGCGCTCACCGATTGAGTTTCAAACGGTTTATCCATAAAGTTATCCAGCATATACTGGATCGAGCGGCGCACTGGCCCCATATCTTCAACTGGAGAAAGAGCGCCTAATTGAACGAGAGAAGAAACCACTCGCTCGGAATTTTTCTCTGCAATCCCAAACAAGGTTTCCATTAACTGTTCCCGCACGTTGGACTTAATTTTGCCCATCATGCCGAAATCGTAAAAAATCAACGCACCGTCGGCATTAACGGCGATATTACCGGGGTGGGGGTCGGCATGGAAAAAGCCATCGTTGAGCAATTGTTGCAAGTAAGCTTTCGCACCCATTCGAGCTAAGCTCTTCCGGTCTAAACCTGCGGTTTCCAATGCTTCGTAATGGCTGATTTTGATACCTGGGAGGTATTCCAGCGTCAGTACTCTCGGAGAGGTATAGCGCCAGTAGACGCGGGGTACTTTTACCCAATCTTGAGCGCGAAAGTTGCGGCGAAAAGTATCGGCGTTACGACCTTCATTGAGATAATCGATTTCTTCCCACAAAATACGGCAGCATTCTTCGTAAATACCCATCCAATCGCGACCCCGACCCCAGTCAGGATGGTTTTGGAAGTAGCGAGTAATGCCTTTGAGAATGGCTAAATCGATGGTGAATAGCTTGACTAAACCAGGTCGCTGCACTTTGACAACTACTTCTTCTCCAGAATGTAGCTGTGCTTTATGTACTTGTCCCAAGCTAGCGGCTGCTATAGGTATGCGATCGAAACTGCGGTAAAGTTCCGGTACTTTTTTACCCAAATCTTGCTCGATAATCGCCTCGGCTTGTTCGTATCTAAAGGCGGGTACTTTATCTTGCAGCTTAGTTAATTCTTCTACGTATTCGGCGGGAAATAAGTCGGCGCGGGTGGAGAACAACTGCCCAACCTTAATAAAGGTTGGCCCCAAATCCAAAAAAGTTTCTCGAATCCAGATAGCTTGCTTTCGACGCCTGCTCGCTCGTTTAGCATCGGTCATTCCACCTGGATAGCTCCAAGGTTTACTGTCGAGCCATAACTCGAACATTAAGGTTAATACAAAAGCCCAAATGTCTATAAAGCGGCGTTGACGGGAATAGTTTTCCCGATTCCAGCGGTAGGCTTTCTCACTATAAGATTTTTCTTTTGCCCGCGGCCAAGCTGTTTCCTTGGGCAAGGCAACCCCTTCGCCACGGTCGCCCCCCTCTAGGGAGGGGCGATTTTTGTATCGCTTCGGCATGACCGGATCATCAGGCAAGACAGACACTTGGGTTCCCAACTTTTTGATAGAAATCCACCTACAAATATCATTTTTTGTGACGGTGGGATCGATCGCAACGGCTAAAACCGTTACCTCTTCTATACTATACGGGCGTCAGCCAATAGGGATGATAATCTATCCTTTGGCTCAAATCTGCCACGTTCGTGATGGCAGGGGGGTGGGGCGGTCGGTTAGGGAAAAAGGGAAAGGAAATTAAATTTTATAGATAAATACAGTTTGCGGTCGCGGATAGAGGTTTTTGAATGATTTGAGCATCGATATTAACGATGCAGTATGGAGAAGTTCAATGGTTCGATCGTCTTTCCTCTGCCCTCGCTTCTTCCTTAGCGCCCTAACCCCTAGTCCCTATACTTTCCTAGACAGAACGACTGCGATAGCGCTGCAATTCCGATCGCAGTTGGGCAATTTCTGCCCTCAACTCATCAATCATCGCCTGCAAATCGCTTGTTTGAGAACCTAACGGGGTAACTACCGTACTAGTTCTGCCTTGGGTAGCAGTTTCCTCTGTTTGATTAGCTCTTTCGATTACTTGTTGGGTGAATTCGCGCAGACGCTCGCGTTGCTCTGCATCAAATTTACCGAATTCGCTCAAAGCTTTAGTAAAAGCTTGCTCTAGCTGTTCGCTAATAGCTAGTGCGATTGCTCTACCGACAAAAAAGGCATGAACTGATTGATTGCTCATGGATACCTTGACGCTTTTTACTCGCAAGAATTTTGACACTCTCACCATCAAGCTGATGCCGTGACTGGAGATTCCTGCTTCGATGAGCGATGCTTTTTAACACGAGTGCTAACTAGTCTTACTCCCTCTCTACAGGCTTAACATCCCGGATGTCCTACGGTAGTTGACGAGAGCTTTTTACTTGCCCGATCGCGTTACTTTAGTGTTCGTAACTACAAGCGTTTCGATCGAGTCCTCTCGCTGCTGGGGTGCGATCGTGCAAAAGTTTTACTTAAACAACGATTTGCATGGAAAAACCCAGACTTTAACTCTTTGATTATTACAGATTATTACAGATTCGCTGCACTCAATTTGTTGGCTAGTCGCAATTCTGTTACCACATCTTACTGGGATGGTTCAGAAGACTCTTCTACTGCTGGGGTTGATTGATCTAATACGGGTTTGGGGGGTAATGGTTGAAGAACAGAGGAAGATCGATTACTAGATGACTCAGCGGTGGCTTTTGCTGGCTCTCGATCGCTGGATATGGGAGATGATAAAGATGGTGTACCCAGGCTGGAAGCGGGAGCTGGAATTTCTACTTGAGTAGGATTGGAAGCCTCTACGGGGGGCTGAGATGGTTTGTGGGGCGAGGTAGAAATCTCTGGGGCTGGCGAGGGAAGCGATGATGGCGAAGTGGCTGGTTGCGAGTTTGAAGCGGGCTTTGTTCTGCGTCTCCACTGGTAACGAGGCACGGATTCGGACGAACGGGTGCGGAATTTTGGCCTTGCCTGCTGACGTTGACTATTAGTGGGGATTGGCTGAACTACCGGAATAGCCGATCGAGAATTCGGTGACGAGTTAACGGGTAAACTGACGGGTGGGTTGGGTGCTAAATTTGGTTCAGGAATGGATGAAGCCGGGACTGGGGTAGTCGTCGGAGTTGTAGTCGGCCATTTTTCAGTCGGGGGAAAAGACTGTTCTTGTTGGAATAATGGCACTCCTGGAATACCAAAGCGCAGTGCTAACCCAAAACTAGTACCGACGATCGCGCTAACTAATCCTGTAATACCTAAAACTCGGAGCGCCCGAGCTTTTGATGATAAGGGAACGGGAATGGGCCGATCGTTCCCGGCAGATGCCAGGGGTAACACAGGTGGTTTGAACGGTTCGAGAGCAGGAAAAATCGGCAGTGTAGGCTCGTATTTATCCGATAAGTTATTAGTTTTCGGTAACAGATCCAACCAAGCTTGTACTGTTTGGGGACGCCGTTCTGCTTCCATTTCCAAACCCCGCATCACGGCTTGCTCGACTGCCAAGCTCAAATGAGGACATAATTGTCTGGGAGTGGGAAGAGAAACGCGATCGCGCAACGAAGCCGCCACCGGTGGTTGTGCCGTCAGCAGACAATAAAGAGTCGCCGCCAAACCATAAACGTCAGTAGCAGGACTGCGCCTCCCCCTTGGCAAATATTGTTCTATAGGTGCATAACCGGCTGACAAAATCCCCGTATGAGTTTGAGTAACGCCGGGAGTAAATTCGCGAGCAATCCCGAAATCAATCAAAATAACAGTATTGGTTCCTTCTTTGAGGATAATATTTTGCGGTTTGACATCTCGGTGCAGCAACCCATTTTGGTGAACCACATTTAAAGCAGAAGCAATTTGAAAAATGTAGTGAATCGCTTGGGCTTCTGTTAATGGTTGGCCTTGCTTTACCACTTCTGCTAAAGTCACGCCGGGAATATAATCCATGACGATAAAAGGCTGCCCAGCTTCCTCAAAAAAATCTAGCACCCTCACTATATTAGGGTGTTGACATCTAGCCAGACGCTGGGCTTCGGCAACGAATTGTTCTTGAAATCGATCGAAATCTTGATGTCCCCGCAAGTTATTATGTAGGGTTTTGACCACCACAGTTTGATTTAAATAACTGTGAGCAGCTTTGTAGGTAATGCCAAATCCACCCTGACCGATCGGGGCATCGAGAACGTATTTGCCATTTTGAAGGACTTTGCCAGCCGTTATATTCATGGATGAAGTTACTCGATGTGAGACAATTCTAGTTCTCCATGATAATCGGACTGCCTTGCTACTGACTGAATTACACCTACCACTTAATTACCGATTACCAGCCCTCATATCTTGATTTGCTCGCAATTTTTCGATTACTTCAGGAGGAGTGTTAGGGCCAATGACGCCGCAATAATACAGGTTCATCACTGCCTTAAATGCCCAGTCATTAGGCGACAAATCCCGGAAAGGAATTGGCAATGTTTCTGCCCTATCTTGTACGCAAGCATTAATAACTTGTTCTGATGTAGGTGTTGCTTGGGCTGTTTGCCTGTCTTGTCTAAAAGTAGGTTCGGGTTTTTCTGCCCAAACAGAACTGCTTAAACACAGAGGAGTTAATAAAGCAATTGCTGCTACTAAAAATTGGCGATTCATGACTAAAATCTGCAAATTTGGGAAACTTTTTGGAATTTTTTACTAATCTTTAACCAATTAGCTTATTTAATCGCTCGATAATCGGATCTTCTACCCCAGATACTTGATTAGCAAATCGCCGTGCTAAGGGCGGTACGAACACTAAAGGATTAGTAAAGCTTGAGAATATATGGACGCCTTCTACATCTGGGATAGTTCCCACGATGGGGAGACTATTTTGGCTGAATGCTACTAAGCAATGATGCCACGTTCCCGGTAAATTAGCCAGCGATGGTAAAAGTTTTCCTACTGCATCGCGAATAGCCGATTCGCTGATTTTGGCGTCGATTTTAGCATCGGGATCGGTGAGTACTCGGCTAATTTGTCCCAACCGAATCGTACCGTTTTTGAACTGAACGGCACCTGCATCTAAAATGGGAGGGACTGGTTCGTGGCCTGGTTCATCCCATAGCCGATCGTTTTCTGATTTACTAGCTTGTTTTTCCAATTGAAATCGTTTGAGTTGTGCTGGCATTACTAAAGTATTTAGCTGAATATCAACAGCCGAAATTTCTATTAGTTCTGCATGAGTGAAATAAAGGGGTAATGAAATTCCGGATGCTTTTAGTAATTGACGGCTGAATCCGCCAGCACAAACGACTATATTTTGACCGTAATAAGTTTCACTAGCAGTTTTTACGCCGACAATCCTTTGATTTTGCCGTACTAATTCTAAAACTTTTTCAAATTGAACGATACCTCCTTTTTGCTGCATTGCTTGGCAGTATCCTCGCGTAACTAATTCTGGATTAATATGGCCGTGTCGTACTGTTAAAGCACCGCTAATTACTGCCGAATTTAATAACGGTTCCATATGACAAGCTTCTTTAGCAGTAAGTAACTGAGGAGGTATCGCAAATTGACTGTAATATGATGCTATTTTTTGGGGGTTTTCATCAGCATCAATGGTTAGTAATAGATTTACTTCTCTGAATTCGGTATCGATATTTAATTCTTCAGAAAGGAAGCGATGAATTTCCATTCCTTCCTGGCAAAGTTGTCGCGTTAATTCGTTAGTGCCAGACCAATATGCTAAGCCACCGTAATTATAATGACTGGCATTTTGTGGATTGGCCTGTTGTTCCAACAACAAAACAGAAAAGCCTTTTTTTGTTAGTTCGTAGCTGAGCGCTGCACCTGTAATACCACCACCGATCGCAATCCAATCGTATGCTATCATTTTCCTATCTTCAAGTAAGTAACCTTTTTAAAGGTAACTAACTTTTTTATATATAAACTCCTTGCTTAAGGACGAGCGGGATATAAAATATTTCGGTAATCAAACAAAAAATTAACCATAAAATAACTTTTTCTTAACCTTATTAGCATACAATTATAATTTATCACATATATGTGATATTAAAACAATTGGTTTTTGGAGAATGACTATATACCAATTAAAAAAGGGAGGGCTTTTACCCAATCCTCTGCTTTTTATTGATATATAGTCTTAATTGGTATGAATAATTTCGATCGAAAAAAGTGGGAAAATGTAAAAATATTGGCAGCCAGATTACAAGCAATCAAAAGCATATTAGAAATATTTAACCTACAAACTGAAGAACAATCGTTTGCTTTAGAATTAAACTCCATACGAGAACAGTTAGAAGCTGATTTTGAGAAAACTTTAGACGAATTGTTAGTTTTAATCGATGAAGATGAAGAATAAATATTTAGTAACTCAAGTTGCTAGTTATAAAAATTGACCAGGGAGGGGCTAGGGGCTAGGGGAAATAGAGAAAAGTAGTGAATCATTTTAGTAATTTTAAAATAATTAAATAGCTTGTTAAATAAACTTTATTTTAATTAACATAACTTACTCTTTTATTAATGTAAAATTTAATATTATAATGTTTAATGCGATCGCCAATAGAATACTCATATGAATGATGAAAACTTTGCTACATACGAAGGGGGATGTCACTGCGGTGCGGTACGCTTTCAAGTGAGTGTTGACAAGCACGAAGCAACTGATTGTAACTGCTCGATCTGTCGGAAAAAAGGTTTTTTACATCTGATCGTACCACCAGAGAAGTTTACTCTGTTAAGCGGCGAAGATCGGTTAACTACATACAAGTTTAATACTGGTGTTGCTAAACATATGTTTTGCAGTGTTTGTGGAATTCATGCTTTTTACCGACCGCGATCGCATCCCGACCATATTGACGTAAACGTGCGTTGTCTAGATGATAATGTAATCTCTAAGTTTGAGATCGTTCATTTTGACGGAGCAAATTGGGAAGATAACATTCATTTGTTGCGATCGGAAAATTAAACTGATGAATTATTCAATAATTCAACTATTAGTTACGATCTTTCATTAACGCGATCGCACAAATTGCGATCGCGATCGCGAATATTAGTATTAGTCATTAAATAATCGTGCAACCAATTACAACCACGTAATTGTAGGTCGTTAATATCCAAATTCCACAAAATAACCATTTTGTCTTCACTAGCAGATGCTAACATCTTGCTATCAGGGCTGAAATTTACACTCAAAACTTTACCGATGTGCCCTTTTAATATACTCGATCCACTACCATTATTACTCCAAAGAATCACGTTATTATCATCACCAGCCGAAGCAATTATTTGCCCGTTTGGACTAAAACTTACCCAATTTACCGAACCGCTATGTCCTTTTAATGTATTGATTTCTATACCATTACGAGTCCAAAGTTTCACGGTTTTATCATCGCTAGCCGAAGCAATTATTTGACCGTTTGGGCTAAAACTTACCCAATTAACTGGCCCATTATGGCCCTTTAAAGTAGTAATTACTTTACCATTACGATGCCAAAGTTTCACAGTAGCATCATCGCTAGCAGTCGCAATTATTTCGCCATCTGGACTAAAGCGTACTCCCCAAACTGAATTGTCATGTCCGTAAAGAGTATGAAGTAGAATTCCATCTTTAGTCCAAAGTTTAACAGTTTTATCTTTACTAGCGGAAGCAATTATTTCACCATCGGGACTAAAATTTACACTAGTAACTGACTCATTATGGCCATATAAAGTTTTAAGTAAAATTCCATCTTTAGTCCAAAGTTTAACAGTTCTATCTTCACTAGCGGAAGCAATTATTTCACCATCAGGGCTAAAACTAACATCTAAAACCCAATCTTTATGACCGTTCAAAGTATTTATTAAAGCAGTGTCGCGACGCCATATTTTAATTGTTGAATCTGCACTAGCCGTAGCTAAAATTCGACCATCTGGATTGAAAGTTACGCTATTTACCCAATCATGATGATCGGTTAATTTCTTGAGCAACTTACCGTCCATTTTCCAAAGTTTGACCGTATTATCATCGCTAGCAGAAGCAAAGATTTGAGCATCCGGCGACCAAGCAACAGACCTTACTCCATTGCCATGCCCGTTGAGAGTTTTTAATAGCACTCCATCCCGATTCCAAAGCTTAACAGTTTTGTCAGCACTCCCCGAAGCAATTATTTGTCCATCTGGGCTAAAACTAACATCCAGAACTAAATTAGTATGACCAAATAAAGTATTAATTAAAGTTCCATCTCGCCGCCATATTTTAATAGTTTTGTCCTCGCTTGCGGTTGCCATTATTTGGCCATCTGGACTAAATACGATATTTTGAATAGCATCTTTATGGCCAGTTATAGTATTAATTAGTTTTCCATCATTTTGCCATAACTTGATAGTTTTGTCTGCACTAACCGAAGCAATCATATCACTATTAGGGCTAAAATTTACTCCTAGTACCCAATCAATATGCCCTCTTAAAGTTTTAATTAAAGTTCCGTTGCGCCGCCAAAGCTTCACAGTATTGTCTGCACTGCCAGTAGCAATAGTTTGGCCATCAGGTGACCAAGCTAAACAAGTAACATCGTTTGTATGTCCTTCTAAAGTAGTAATTAAAGTTCCGTCACGTCGCCAAAGTTTAGCAGTATTATCTACGCTCGTAGAAGCAATAATTTCTCCGTCTGGGCTAAAACCAACTGATAAAACTCCATCAGTATGACCTCTAATAGTACGAATTAGCGTACCGTTTTTCTGCCAAATTTTAATCGTTTTATCATCACTAGCAGAAGCAATAATTTTTCCATCAGGACTAAAATCTACGCTTAATACATTATTAGTATGTCTTTCTAAGCGATTGTATTCTCTAACTCCGTAAATAGCTTGCTGAAGTGCCGTTACCACTGAAATTTGAGTAGTTGTATCTGTCCTAGAAATAGCTTTTAGTTGTTTAGCTGCTCGCAGGCTTTCTAAAAGGGCATCAAATTCTCTATTAGAGGCAACCAAAGCTTCTGAAGAAGCGCTCATAGCTTTGATTTGGCTAACTTCTGCTACTTTCCTTTGATAATCCACTAAAAATACTAAGCCTGTTAAAATAAAAACTGCTCCGCAAGAAGCTGCAAAAGCTCCTGTAATAATCCGCTTTCGCCAAGCTTCATTTCTTTTTTGTTTTGATTTGGCATCAGCAAGGGCAGTTAATAGTTGTTTTTCCTGACGTAATTGTTCGATCACGACTTGGCTGAGTTCTTCTCTTTTTCTTAATTCGGCTAATTCTGCTACCAAGCCTAGTTTTTCTTGATGAGGATTAAAACTTTGCAGATAATCATTCACAAACTGATAGCGCATTTCCGCTAGTTCTGCCAATAACTGTTTTTCTTGACGAAGTTGTTCGATTTCTGTCTGTCTTCTAATGAGTTCTTCTCTTTGTTCTTCAACTTGTTCTAACAAACCTAATTCTTGTTGTT
The DNA here is from genome assembly GCA_036703985.1 of Leptolyngbyaceae cyanobacterium. GTDB lineage: Bacteria > Cyanobacteriota > Cyanobacteriia > Cyanobacteriales > Aerosakkonemataceae > DATNQN01. Next base: position 18,151 of record DATNQN010000057.1, on the reverse strand, counting down.
GCAAGTAACGAATAAAAGGAACTAAATAATCATGAATTAATTGATAGCGTTGAGCGGGAAATTCTGGCAGTAGAAAAATTAAACCAGATTTAACTAGTATCCATAAAACCAAGTCCAATTTATCGGCTTCTTCTAAAGCTTCTAAATCTGATGCTAATTCTGCACGAGATTTAATAGGTCTAGTACCATTTTCATCGGTAAGTAGGTACAAAACTAACAAAGCAGCACGTTCGTTTTTGGGGCCGCAATCTTTAATTACTTCTTGTAAAAATTGCTCGACAAGTTTATGTTTTGGGCCTCTTTCTCGGTATTTACTGAGAGTAGTGATGTTTTCTGCTTGTAGTTGCGCTCCTACTACTTGTAACTCAATGGGCCGCACTTCACCATATTCTTCAGCTAACTCTCTCACTAATTCTTCAATCAGTGCATCTTCTAGATAAAACTGAGAGCGTTTGGTTAAACTTTCAATTAACCATCTGGCATCAGTAGGGGAAAAATTACCCAAATAATGCAAGATATCTTTGCTGAGAATATCATTGTTGATTACTTCTAGATTGATCAGGCGTTCGCATTCTAATAAATGATGCAGGTGATCTTCTCGAAGGGAAAGAATAACTTTGACAAAGGGAAGATTTAAGCATTCCCTTAGAAAACAAAAAAATACCCGTTTTTCAGTTTGGGTCGTACAAACGAAGAAAAATTCTTCAAATTGATCGAATATTAAAACCGTAAGTAAGTTTCGGTTTTGGTTTTTCCGAAGTTGCTCTAAAATAATGTCGGCGCTGTTTAAATTAAATTTAAAAGAAATATTTCTAATTTCTAGGAGAGCTTTTGCTAATTTTCTACCTAATGTGGTAATCCAATCAGTATAAACTTGCAGCACTACTGGCAAAGTGTTTCTTGCGCCAAAACTGGTTTGTTTTAATGCTGGTACTAATCCTGCATTAACTAGAGAACTTTTACCAACTCCTGATTGACCGTAAACAACGGTTAGTTTGCGATCGGTTCGACTAATTCTTTCAATTAAACTGTTCACATCTAGCTGACGCTTAGAAGCTGCGATTTCTAGCGCGATATTTCCGGGATGTTCAATTGTTGATAATGCTGGGTTGCTAGCTTGTCTTTGCGGTTCGATCTGACCCGCACCAATGAAGGCTCGAAAGCCGTATTGTTGCTCGATCGAGCGTAGTTCTAGTTTGATTTGAAAAGCTTCTCGATAGCGGCCTTGTTCAAAATATAGCGATCGCAATGTCCTTAAAATCCGGCTATACTGTCGGGGATCGTACTGCGGATCGCTTTGGGCGCGAGCAATTTCCATGTTATTGACGGCTGACTCGATCTGCCCTAAGTGCTGTTGCGCGATCGCTAATAATAATAGATACAAACTTTCTTGTTGCGGTAACTGTTTGGGAGCTTGCGCTAAACTACGAATTGCTAGAGTAGCCAAATGTTTAGCTTCTTCCCAATTTTTTCTTTCTATAGCAATTTCAGCCAAAAAGCTATAATCTTGAGCTAACTGGATACTGCGATTTACAGAAGTTGTATTGCTGTTGATTTGATGCAGTCGCAAAGACTTTTCTGCTAGGAGTTGTAAACGATCCCACGATTGGAGTCTTCGCAAAACTTCTCCTAAATGACTGATAAATTTTGCAACTAAATTGGTCTGACCAACCTCCTCAAAAATATTAACGCATTGCTGTAAATAATTTTTGGCTTCTTCCCAGTGATGGCGGCTTTGGGCTGGCTCTAAGTCTCCTTTTCGACGATAACAAAGACCGATATGAAATAATAATATACCTTCTTTTAATTGAGGATTTTGAATTTCTGGTATTTCACCATGAATGGGGTATGAATTATTTGTAATAATTACCGATGAAAATTCTTCGCTGATATCTGGATTTTCACTTTCTTGTTGCCAAAAAGCCAAACTACGGTAATAATAATTTAAAGCTGTATCGATTAAATCTTTAGCGTGAGCATCCCGTCCCAGTACGAATTCTAAACTGGCTTCTAGTTCTGCCGCTAATATAATGCCCCGATTTCGTAAATCTTGTTGAGCGAAGTCTAGTTCTAAGCGACGAAGAGAACCTATTTCTAAATCGATGATTGAGTTGTTGAGATAATTCACGGCATCGGACTCAAAAATTCTGGCAAACATAGAGTCCGCATTTTGACGCAATGAGTTGATTAATTCTTCTGAAGAAATTACAAACTTAATTGGTGTAGCTGCCCAACTGGTAAAATCTGGCGCAAATCTGATTAGTTTTTGCAATACTTTATCATTGATCCATAAAATTAAGGGGAAAGGAAAACTTTTGCGAAATTCATCTCTTACTTGATTAGTAGAAGTCAACAAACTTTCTAAAGTATTAATTGACTCCAATCCAAATACCATTAAAGCTGGCGGTGATTCATTTTCTAGTTGTGTCTGAATTGTTGTATATAAGGTTGTAGTCGATTCCGGGAGAATTATTTCGCGAATTTCGACCTTTACGGTTTCTCTAATTTTTTGCAATATTTGCTCTCGTAATCTTAGATAGTTGCAATTTGCTAACACTAAAGAAAATTGCCCTTGTGAAAGGGCGATCGTGCGACTTAAAGTGTTCAACGATCGCTCATTTTCTGCAATAGCATCTTCCGGTCGGTGGTAATTAACCATAATCAAGTTACTTATGCTTTAGCAAAAGCGAAATTTCTCCAAACTAGCACCACATTCATTATTTTTATTTTTTATTGTTAGTAAGGCATATTAACTCAAGTTGCTAGTTATGAGTTAGCTGTGTGTCGATCTCCCTTAAACAGGGGGAATTTGAAGGCAGTTCTGGGGGGTTAGGAGATCGAACAGTCAATTTTCTTAACTAGAAATTTACGTTATCGCAAGGCACGAATAATGTCTTCTCTCTTACTTTTGTTTGTAGGGATATTACCTGCCTGGAAGCCATTGCTAATCTAGCTTGACAAAATTTGACTTCTATGGGGCTGCTATAATACCTTTTTTATACATTCGCAAAATAAGAGAGCATATATTTGCCTCAAACAATGGCCAAACTAACTATCATAATTTACACCGATCGAAAAGACTTACCCGGTAAACGAGATCGATATTTAGATACTTTAAACTCTTGTATACCTATCTGCTGAATTTGAAAATTTTACTTCTTTCGCAGCATAAAGTAGGTAATATAACTGTAATATTTATGTTGTTAACATACTTATTCATCGGCAACTCGTACCGATGCGGCGGCATTTGGGTCTTGGCCCACCCCTAGCGAATAATACCCAAGAGTCAGAGGAATTTAAGCCAGATATAGACATCGTAGCTTGAGGAATAGATTGAGATATTTTCATATATAAAAATCCCAAGCCATTACTATCAACAAAACTTGTACCTGTATCGCTTATCAACAATGGCAGTGCCATCATGATACTGAAAAATTTCTTGTTCATTTTAGCTTTCTCCTTGATTCTGAGGAGACTTAAGTTTTTAGCTAATAATTTTGGTTCATGACTAGCTTCATATGGCATTCCTTCGATTCAGGATGGTTTTGAAATAAAAACTCTGGTTGAGTGTAAACTGCGGCCAATCGGTTTTATTTGATACAAATGCTTGCCAGTATTTAGTAATTTTTTTCACAAGCGCTTCACATTTTTCAATAGATATTAACTATTTGGCAAGAAATAGAAAACTGCCTAGTTTCAATCAACTTTTTTGTGAAAAAATTACCTTATAACACCCTTTTCGTAGAGAAGATTAGATGCTAGCAAGCCATTGTCAGCCATTACCAGTCTTTGGCTACGATTTTTCAGTAGATGCTAGCCCTTTTAGTTTGGGGTTATCACATTCAGTAGGAAAAATTAAGTTTACATAATATTACCTACTTAACTCCATAGTAGCTTAACCCTATTTATTAAACAGATAAGTAATATTACGTATCAATTCATTACAAACTACTTTGTACTTATAAATGTACTGATACGAATATGTATGAGAGCAGTTTTTCTTTTTCCCAAAAAACCTTTTTGTCTGGGAGGGAGATCGATCGCCAATTATGGTAAAAAGAAGATGACGGCGATGGAGCTCGCCGAAACCGCTTGCAACTAGTTGATTTTTACTAGCTTGAATAAGCTGATGGCTCCTACTGTTCCGACTTGTCGCGGAAAAGTAGGGTCATTAGTGCCAAGGTTATACTTTCCGCCACAAGTCACGTTATCGAATCGATTCATTTTGAAGGTGACGTGATGCTAGAAAGTATCCTGTTGATTTTGCTGATGGGTTTTTTTGTGGGACAGATCGCCCGTCGGCTGAAAGTGCCAGCCTTAGTGGGCATGGTGCTGGTGGGAATTCTGCTGGGGCCACAAGTGGGCAACGCGATCGGCCCAGAGGTTTTGAAGTCGGCTGATTCTCTACGGACGATCGCGGTGATGGCGATTTTGATGAAAGCAGGGCTGGGACTCGATCGCGAAAAACTCGCTCAACAGGGAACCGTAGCATTGCGATTGGGATTCTTACCAGCTGCTTGCGAAGCGATCGCAATTTCCTTTGCTGCTATATGGCTGCTAAAGTTCGATCTTTCCACTGGATTGCTGCTGGGCTGCATCATAGGGGCGGAATCTCCCGCCGTGATCGTACCGGGAATGCTGCGGCTGAAAAGCTTGGGATGGGGGGTAAAAAAAGGGATTCCCGATGCTATTTTGACGGGCAGCGCCCTTTCCAACGTGCTGCTGTTGTTAGTGTTTAGTTTACTGCTGGCATTTGTATCCCCTGGCGGGGCGACCGGAATTACTCTCCCAGGTGGAATCACGTTAAGTGCAGTTCAATTGCTTCCCGTGCAAATAATATTGCAAATCGGCTTGGGAATATTGTTGGGATGGGTAACTGCCCGGATGCTGATGTCCCTCTTAGCAAAACAGAACTGGACTCAAAATGCAGTTCAAGATTCGCTTTTGGCGGCTGGATTTGCACTATTGTTGGTGGTTATAGCAAAAGATATCCCGATTTTTTCAGGCTATTTAGCTGTGATGGCTACCGGATTTTTCTTGATTGAATTGGATGCACCGCTGGCGCGACGGCTGCGGAGTGGCTTTGATAGCTTGTGGGTAATTGCCGAGATCTTTTTATTCGTGCTGTTGGGAGCGAGTATTCAACTTAATGTATTGGAAGATAGTTTACTGGTTGGTTTGTTAATATTGGCGATCGGTACTTTAATCGGGCGATCGCTGGGCTGGTATTTATCAACGTTAGGAAGTAACTGGACGGGGAAAGAGCGGTTATTTCTGCTGCCGGGAAATTCGGCTAAAGCAACGGTACAGGCGGCTATTGGGGCGATTCCTTTAGCTTATGGAATTACTGGTGGGGAAACTATTTTAGCGATCGCGGCTTTATCAATTTTGGTAACAGCCCCGTTAGGTGCTTGGGCAATTCCCGCTTTTGCCCCCAAACTGTTGGAGAGGGGCGAAGTCGATCCGACAAAAGTCGCGATCGCTCGTCCGATTATCCTTTTAGCAACTGTAGATACCTCTCCCTTATCAACCCAAGTATTAACGAAAACCGCAGAAATAGCTCGTCGCAGCAATGCAGAAGTAATAGTACTGCACGTCATCCGGGTAAACGATCCCCACGCAGTAAAACAATTGCGTAACCGAACAAAACTACTTTTAGCTGACATTCGCCATCGGTTTATCACCACATCTGGGTCAGTACCGGAAGAAATTGTTCGCACTGCCCGAGAATACGGTGTAGCAGAAATAGTAATGGGTAAACGAGGACATCGATCGCTAGATGAAGTGTTAATTGGGTCTGTTACCCAAGCTGTCTTAGAAACTAGCCAGTTGCCCGTGATATTAGTTGAAGCGCCAAAGTAGTTTTGAGGGGTTAAAGAAACCCGGTTTTTTAGAAAAACCGGGTTTCTGGCTCTCCGACAACCAATCAAAATCTATTTGGCAGATTACTAGTTATCAAGATTGAGTAGCGAGGGGTTCTATTGCTATGGATTAGGGGAAATCGGGAAAAATTTGGCGCTTTTAATCATTCTCTCATCCCGCTATCATCCCAAACCCTATCACTAGCAACCTGAGTTATTTAGATGAAGTTGACCGGAGTAAGCGAACGCCAAAAGTTCGATCGATGTAACGTACAATAATCGCGATTATCCCCCAAAATATTTACCAATTTGGCTTCTACTCAACTACTTATCCTGATTGCAGTTTTCTTGGCAACCAGCATCATCAGCGTGATTACAGGTAGTACTTCCTTAATCACCGTGCCTGTTATGTTGCAGATGGGTATTGCACCCCGAACGGCTTTAGCTACCAATATGCTGGCACTTACGTTGATGAGTTTTGGCGCTGCGTTACCGTTCTTGAAGCAACGGACAGTTAACCTGAGTCGCTTACCTCTTCTACTAGGGCTAACTGCGATCGGCTCTATTTTAGGAGCGGGATTGGTATTGGTAATATCATCAAAAGCCGTGCCGCAAATTGTTTCGGTTGCTGCGATCGCGGTTGCTATTTTCTCGATCTCTAACCATCAAGCGGGAGTGCTTCCGCCAGCAGCTAGCCCATCCCGAACAGCACAAATACTAGGTTACGCTGCAACCTTTGGGCTTGGCATCTATGGCGGATTTTTCAGTGGAGGATACGTCACTCTACTAACGGCTGCCTACGTGACGTTATTTAAAATGACATTTGTGGAAGCGATCGCAACCACAAAAGTAGTCAATATCGTTTCCTCACTAATTGCCACTGGCATTTTCAGCTTATCTGGTATCGTTGATTATCAACTAGGCGCGATCCTGGGCATTACCATGTTTATTGGTGGAACGATCGGTTCGCAAATTGCCCTTAAACTCAACAACCTCTGGTTACGTCGAATTTTTCTGGCTACTGTTGTTATCCTCGCCATTAAAACCTTAATGGAGGGGGTGTGAGTCCGAAGCGAGGACGCAAGTCTAAGCTGACGCAATCCCCGATGAATTCAGAAGCCCACGCTGTACCGAAGGTCAGCGTTGGGTAGTTCACTCGGTTAATTTTTGCCAAAAGCTTGACATCTTGAGAAAACTTGGAAGTCCGGCAGTACTGCGGTATTTCAATGCAAAAATATATAGGCAATTTATTTAAAAGAAGACAGAACTATCCATGACACAGCAGCAATACCGCATTACACTTTTACCCGGCGATGGGATCGGCCCTGAAATTATGGCAGTGGCGGTAGATGTGCTGAAATTAATCGGTCAGCAATTGAATCTCAAGTTTGAGTTTGAAGAAGCATTGGTTGGAGGCGCTGCAATTGATGCGACAGGAGATCCCCTACCTGCTGCCACATTAGAAACTTGCCGCAACAGCGATGCTGTCTTACTAGCAGCGATAGGTGGTTATAAGTGGGATACTTTACCATCTCATCAGCGACCGGAACGAGGGTTGTTAGGACTGCGTGCTGGGCTGGGGTTGTTTGCTAACCTACGACCTGCTCAAATTTTGCCCCAATTAATTGATGCCTCTACTTTGAAGAGAGAAGTAGTGGAAGGCGTTGATATTATGGTGGTGCGAGAATTAACTGGGGGAATTTATTTCGGGCAACCCAAAGGAATTTTTGCGACGGAAACTGGCGAAAAGCGGGGTGTCAACACGATGGCTTACACTGAAAGCGAAATCGATCGCATTGGCAGAGTAGCATTTGAAACTGCTCGGAAAAGAAAAGGTCGATTGTGTTCGGTGGATAAGGCAAACGTGCTGGAGGTTTCTCAGTTGTGGCGCTCTAGCATTAGCCAGTTAGCATCAGAATATCCAGATGTAGAACTAAGCCATCTTTACGTAGACAATGCTGCTATGCAGCTAGTCCGCGCCCCCAAACAATTTGACACCATAGTAACCGGTAACCTTTTCGGTGACATTCTTTCCGATGCCGCCGCCATGCTCACTGGTAGTATTGGTATGTTGCCATCTGCTAGTTTAGGAGCATCTGGCCCTGGCGTGTTTGAACCAGTTCACGGTTCTGCCCCAGATATTGCAGGACAAGATAAAGCTAACCCCTTGGCACAGGTTCTCAGCGCGGCTATGATGTTACGCTATGGTTTGAATCAGCCAACAGCCGCAAATGCGATCGAGCAAGCAGTGCTGCAAGTATTAGATAACGGTTATCGTACCGGAGATATCATGTCTGATGGAATGAAACTCGTTGGTTGCCAAGGTATGAAGGATGCGCTGATTCATGCACTAGAAAACCCTCAGTCCTAATCTCTTCCTTAAAAATGCCTGTTTTTGCTTTATGCAGACCAATCGATTAAAGTTGAGCTTAGAAAATAGGGATAGGTTTGCGATCGGAACTTCACAGCCCCGAGTAGAAAATAAGGGTGACAGGAAAGAATTCCCCGTGTTACCAGATCCAGCCTTACTACAAGCTGCTCGCCAAATTTACCGAGCTTACTATCAGGCTCATCCTAACTTGGTTGCACGCCCCACTGGTGTTGCGATTAACCGCACGAGCCTCAAAGGTAAATTAATTTTTTCTCACAAACCTATTCTTTTACCTCAAGAATCTTTTATCCCTTTTAGTCAGATTGAATCTGAACTATATTAAAAGCAAAAATAGGCGATCGTCCTCGCCCCGGCGTAGTTCGATCGACACTCCCCAGCCTCTCATCGGTGGGGATTCTTCATTACCAGCTTTAAACCCATATTTTTGGTAAATCTTAGGAGTTTCCAATTGACAATTTATGGATGGAAAAGCATTGTAAATTGTCAATTGGAGACACCTGGCTGTTAAAAAACGCTTTTTTGTTTCATTTTAGCTAGGCAGCTTCTTTTAAATCAGAAGCATTTCCGATCGCTAATTTTTGCTAAAACAAATCTCCACGATTTTAGCGGGCGTCAATGTTACCTAAAGTCATCTCAACCCATGATAGGTAAGTATTGTCTGGATTGAATCCTGCTGGCAGTCGATTGGTTTTGATGGCACTCTCAACGAGATCGCTGGCATCAATATCTCCTGCTTTAAAAGCAGTCGTCAAAGCCTCACCACCAGGAATACCTTGTGCCTCGAAATAACCTTGATAAGCCATCCAAGCAAGATTAAAAGGCTCGACCATGTAGGTACTGGTTGTCGCTCTATCTGTTGTAGTGGAAGGAGCGGTAGTTGGGGTCTGAGCAAATGCGGCGGATGTGGCAAAAGCAGACATGAAAAGAACGGATACAGTACCAAAAATTACTTTTTTCATGATGTTACTCCTAAATTTAGCAATCGATCGCTTAATTACTAGGATGATTTTTTTGTTGGCTGTTATACATCTGCTGAATGAGAGATATGATATAGAAGCTCTAAAATATTTTTGAATCGATAAAATTACCCGGTTAACGCTTTAGCTTTTATTTCTGCTGCTTACTACCTCTGAAGATGTAAATAAAGATCGACTTTTTCTGTCTTAGGGATAGTGTTTGCCAATCAACTACATACAGCACTTTCCAAGTGAATGAGTTTATACATACCTGCTAACAGAAACCCGGCTTCTTCAAGAAACCGGGTTTCTATCCCATACTTCACGTAACAGGAATCTACTTTACTTCTCAAGGCTACTCAATCGCGATCTTCAAGATGAATTACAAATATTCAATTTCAGTAATTTTAGTATAATTAGTAGTTTTAAATTATCATTTATAATAATGATGATAGCTAAAATTATAAAAATACTAATTCTTAAAAAAGATTACAAATTTTATTATTAAAAAAGACAATTAATTGTCCAAATCAATCAATACTTATCAAATAAATTGCTCGGTCGCCATTGGTTGGGGAAAAATCAAATCAGCTTTAGAATATTTTTTGGCATTTACAATCTAAAATAATTGAATTATTAGATCCACAAGCATAAAAATATGGATATTGTAGATATTTTGCTTGTCTTGCCTAGCGCTCTTTTCGTACTAATCGTGGGAGCCTGTGTTGGTAGTTTCTTAAATGTGGTGGTTTACCGCTTGCCAGCTGGATTATCAGTGATTTTTCCTTCTTCTCGCTGCCCTGCGTGCCTCAACAAGTTGAAGGCTTACGATAATGTACCCGTATTTGGCTGGCTGTGGTTGCGGGGACGCTGTAGGTACTGCCGAAGCCAGATTTCTATCCGTTATCCTTTAGTAGAAGCAGTCACTAGCATCCTATTTTTGTTGGTGTTCTGTAAATTCGGTTGGTCGGGAGAAAACATAGCTTACTGGCAAACACTAGGATACTGTGCTTTTTTAAGCTGGTTATTGGCTCTCTCTTTGATTGATATCGATACGATGACTTTACCTAATGCCCTTACTCAGTCAGGATTGGTAACTGGGTTGGTGTTTAAAACCGGATTGGGTTTTTTAACGGCATTTAGTTTAGCAGGTTCGGTCAATCAGTTAATGTCAGGTGTTGTTGGTGCCGTACTTGGTATTTGGTTTTTCGATTTGATTATTGTGGTCGGATCGGTAGCGTTTGGGCAAGCGGCAATGGGTGGCGGAGATGCCAAATTAGCCGGGATGATGGGTGCCTGGTTGGGATGGAAATATTTGCTGCTAGCGGGTTTTTTGGCTTGTACTGTGGGGGCTTTTGCGGGTGGTAGCGCGATCGCGTTAGGAAAACTCGATCGCCGTCAGCCAATGCCTTTTGGCCCTTTTCTGGCTTTAGGTGCTGGCCTAACAATTTTTTTCGGTCAAGATATATTGGCTACTTACCTAAAACTATTTTTCCCACTTTTTTAGTTAGGGAAAAGAATCGGGGGAAGTTGGGTAGCCTGCACCAAAACTTTAATTGCAAACGATCGCGGAATTGGTCTTCTATCTAAGATAAAATCATCCTGTGTCTTGGATTACGGTGAAAACCACTAGTACCCGCTGGGAAGCAGAGTTAATGCAGCAAATTTTGGCTGCACATCAGATCCCAACTCGCGTCATCGACTTGGGAATAGGTTCTTATTTAGGAACGGGTAGCCCCGCTGCTTTACAGGTACGGTTGGAAGACCAGTGGACAGCCCTGCTTTTGCTCAGTCCGCTGGAAGAAGAGCAAGCAGGAGAATAAGAGTAGTGAAGAATGATTTAATCGTCAATTTTCAGGATAAAGCCGGACATTCGGACATCAAAGGTAACTGGGTAAGCCACCTGCAGATCGAAAGCAGCCGACTGCCTTGGATGAAGCGGGAAGTCAACCTCAAACCCAAAACAGCCCCGTCTTGTCTAAGTTTTACGGAGCAGCTATTGTAGATGGGTTCAAATAAAACAGGCAATTAGCAAGATAGTAATTAGAAATTAGGTAAAAATAGTTAATTAAGGAACTGACTGTTTTCATGTCTCTGTTTGATTGGTTTGCCAACAGAAAGAAATCTAGCCCCATCAGTCCGGAACGACAAGAGCGCGAGATCGCTGATGGGTTGTGGACGAAATGCGAATCTTGCGGAGTGATGGCTTATACCAAAGACCTGCAAGCTAACCAGATGGTTTGCCGGGAGTGCGACCATCATATGCGGATATACAGCAACGAACGCATTCGTCAGTTGATCGATCAAAATACTTGGGAATCTTTAGACGAAGTAATGCGACCGGGCGATCCGTTGCAGTTTCGCGATCGCAAATCATATCGCGATCGAGTACGAGAAATGCAGGAAAAAATCGGTCTTGCCGATGCCGTCCAAACTGGTTTGGGGCAAATTGAAGGAAATCCAGTAGCTCTTGGCGTAATGGATTTTCGCTTCATGGGGGGCAGTATGGGTTCCGTGGTGGGAGAAAAACTCACCCGTTTAATCGAAAGAGCTAGCGACGAACGTTTACCAGCGATTATCGTTTGTGCTTCCGGTGGAGCCAGAATGCAAGAAGGTATGCTCAGTCTGATGCAAATGGCGAAAATTTCCGGTGCTTTACAACGTCACAAAGAGTTGAAGCTACTATATATTCCCATTTTGACTCATCCCACTACTGGAGGTGTCACGGCCAGTTTTGCTATGTTGGGAGATATTATTCTGGCAGAACCAAAAGCTACCATCGGCTTTGCCGGACGAAGGGTAATCGAGCAAACTCTGCGAGAGAAACTACCAGAAGATTTTCAGACATCGGAATATCTTTTACAGCACGGCTTTGTAGATGCGATCGTGCCGAGGACTAGGCTTAAGCAAACTTTGGCTCAATTAATTCGCCTGCATCAGCCTCAATCATTGCCCCACCATCGAATGGCATTATCCGAGGCAATCAAATTAAGCGTGGCCAGTCCGGAATAATAATTATTTCACTCAAATCCTGCTACATTTTTGTTTTGGCAGGGGACTTTCGGCCAGGGAGAGGAACCAAGCAGTATTAAAGTGTCCCTCTCGGTAGCCGTATCAACTCTCATTGCCGATCGCTAAATTACCTGCTTGGGAAACGTACCGCTCAGTGGCATCATTATGAGAGTGACTCAATCTTTCGCAAAAAAAGCAGTATGGGTTTTGCAGATCTTTCAATTGAAGAAATTGCAGCCGATTACGACACTTCAGTGGCAGAAGTGTTACAGCTTTGCAATCAGTTGGGCATAGCCTATAAAAACCCTCAGACTCGTTTAGCCTTAGAGGATGCCAAAGCAATCATTTCCGAAATAATGGCTCAAAAAAAGGCTAAAGGCACTGATTGACAGGAAGATTTATTCCTGGTCAGCCAACAGTCGCCTAGCTTTTGAGGGAGGCAATCTAAACTGTTCTGCTATCGGGGCTAGATGTATGTCCCCATTCCCGAGCGTAGGTCTGCTAGTTCTTGCTGAACTTACTTAGCAAAACTTCATACCTTATCCCTGACTGTACGCGATCGATCGGATTGAGTCCCCAGCCATATCCAATCACTGAGCTTGATTGTTTTGGGAGTATCATGCTTAAAAAATACATTTTGCTTGCTTTGGCTACCGTATTATTCACCTTTCAGATGGTAGTTGGCAGTGCTTTTGCTCTGGAACTAGATGCTGACACCCGCACCGTCAAAAAGAACGCCGCAGGGGATAATGTTGTCCTGAGTTTAAAACAAGTCCAACAGGGCAAACGCCTCTTCGTGGATACTTGCTCTCAATGCCATCCTGCAGGCATTACTAAGACAAACCCTAACGTAGGACTAGAGCCTGAAGCCCTAGCTGGTGCGATTCCACCTCGCGATAACATCGAAGGATTAGTGGATTACCTGAAAAATCCCACCACCTACGATGGAGAAGTTGAGATTGCTGAATTACACCCCAGCAAGAAGAGTGCGGATATTTTCACAGAAATGAGAAATCTCACAGATGAAGACCTAGAGGCAATTGCCGGTCATATTCTGTTACAACCGAAGATTCTTGGCCCCAGATGGGGAGGCGGCAAAATCTATTTTTAATTGCCGATTCCAGAGAGCTTGCGAGGGGAACCTCGGCGGTAGAATAATTCTTTGGAAGATATCCGGTACATGAAAAAATGTCTGGATACGATCGACCAAGCCGTAGAAAACCACCAACTGTAGTAGTTGAAAATGGTCTTCTCTCACCGAGCGGTTAGGTTTGCATACGTTCGTTCAGAGTACACGTTGAGTAGAGGAGAAAAGCCTTGAAGAAATTAGTATCAGTTGTACTGCTCGCAGTGGCAGTTTTAACATTTGCTTTCGGTCGTCCTGCTCTAGCAGGAGATGCAGCTAAAGGGGCCAAAATATTTAACGCCAATTGTGCTGCTTGCCACATGGGTGGTAATAACGTGATCATGGCCGCCAAAACCCTGAAGAAAGAAGCTCTCGATAAATACGGGATGAATTCTCTGGAAGCCATCACAAATCAAGTTACCAATGGCAAAAACGCCATGCCATCTTTTCGCGGTCGTTTGAATGCCGAACAAATTGCAGATGTAGCTAGCTACGTGTTAGAACAATCCGAAAAGGGTTGGTAATTTTTGGCCGAAACGTGTCAAACTATAGGGCTTACGCATCAATAAGCAGGTAAGTACGGAAGTAGGGGAAATATATTTAAGACTTTTTCTTCTACCTCTGTTCCTACTCGCTCAAAATGCGTAAGCCCTAAGAATTTAGCCGTAAGTTAGACGACTTCTGCTTGAGGAATAGGCTATCTTTCTGCTTGATGATGCGCTTGGAAAAACGCCTGTGGTTCCTCTTCGCGATGAAAATCCAACTCAAATCACTCCTTATGTTACTTATGGGTTGATAGCGGCTAACGTATTGGTTTTTTTATACGAACTGAGTTTATCACCCCAAGAATTAACTAGTTTTTTTTATCGAGCAGCCGTAGTTCCGCGAGAACTAAGTGCTAGTTTTTCAGGCACGCCTATACCGGGCGGTCTGCCAGAGTGGACAACTTTATTTAGCTCCCAATTTTTGCATGGTGGCTTTCTGCATTTGGCAGGTAATATGTTGTTCTTATGGATTTTTGGCAATAATGTGGAAGAAAAGTTAGGTCACGCTAAATATTTAATTTTTTACTTGGCTTGCGGTGCTTTAGCAGCTTTAACTCAGTGGTTTTTTTCTGCTAATTCTTTAGTGCCTTCTCTGGGCGCTTCGGGTGCGATCGCAGGTGTGTTAGGAGCTTACATTCTCAGGTTCCCCAATGCCAGAATTCTCACCCTTTTTGGCTATTTCGTAGGTTATGTGCCTGCTTATTTCTTTCTCGGTTTGTGGTTCGTTCAGCAAGCTTTATACGGTGTTGCTAGCTTAAATGCTCCAGCTAATATCGGTATGGAAGGTGGTGGAGTAGCTTATTGGGCTCATGCGGGTGGCTTCGTTTTCGGTGCGATTTTAGGGCCGTTGTTAGGGTTACTTTCCGACCGTTCCGAGCAACAACTGTTTTAGCGGAAAGTTATAGGTAAGGAATAGGAAAGAAGGAAAAGAGAAATTTATTGGGTAAATTTCTCTTTTTCTTCTTTTTTTATCCTCTAACTTTTAGTTCTTGCTCTGATTCCTCTTCGATCGTTTCTGGTTGTACTACTACTTGTTTGATAACGCTAGGCATGGGTGGCGGGATGTCCGCTCCGTTGATCAGGACGCCTAACAATTGGGTATCTTCAGACTCGGTTAATTGCTCGATCGCTTCTGCGAACATACTTTCACCTGTAAAACCGGGACGAGCGACCAATACCATACCATCGGTTAAAGGTTCCAGTAATAAGGCATCATTGCAATGGCTGAGAGGAGGCGTATCGATAATCACTAAATCGAACCGACCGCGCATATCCTCTACTAACCTGCGAAATTCGCTAGATTCTAGAACGGCTGAGGGTTGGCGTAGCGGGCCAGGACTGGGTACTACGTATAAATTTTCTACTTCAGGCACTAATAGTACGCACTCGCTCCAGCTACCGTAGTAGCGTAGGGGTTCGATCGAAGCATCGGGATCGGATGCTACTTTCAGAGATTTTGCTAGGGATGGCGATCGCAAATCTGCCTCGACGATTAGCGTCCGCTTACCAGCGCGAGCCGATGCTATACCCAAATTATAAGCACTGATACTCTTGCCTTCTTGGTTAATCGTGCTGGTAAACAAAACCACCTTCACGGGTTTTTCGCTAGCACGACGTAGATTAGTGCGGAAGCGTTCGTAAGATTCCAAATAAGGTGAATCAGGTGCTACTAAAATCGGTAATCCGTCTTGTCCGGCATAAATATTTAACACTAACGGGATAGTACCCAATAATGGCACATCTTGTTGTTCCACCACACCTCGGATATCTTCCATCGTTTGCAAAATGCCACCCATCGAACCGAATAGGAAGATCAAACCGCCACCGACAGCTATACCTGCTGCTGCACCGATCAAAATTGTAATCACCGGACTTTGGCCGGTTTGCGGTAAAGCAATAACTTGTGCTGGTTTAATAATGGTTAAGCTGCTTACGGTTTCTGCTTCTGCTGCTTGGGCGTCCACCAAGGTAGCCAGCATCTTGCTATAAAGACCTTGTTTAAGTTGAAATCGTTCTTGTAAGCGGGCTAACTCTAGCTGTTTGTCAGGAATCGACCGATATTCCTGCCGTAGCTGCATTTCGGTGTTTTTGAGAGCTTGTAGTTGAGACTGGAGAGCCTCCTTTTGAGTTTGTAAGCTAACTAGTTGTTGTGCTAAAAGTTGCCTCGCCGGGTCGAGGTTGCTATCTTGACGAATTCGATCGGCATTTTGCAATGGTGCTGCGCCATTTCCGCCGATTACCTCAGCGGCTCGCTGGCGCAGCAATTGATCGTAAGCTTGTTTTTGTTTAACTAAAGCTACTACATTCGGATGTTCCGCTCGCAGGTCTTTTTTGAGAATCTCTAATTGGGATTCTGTTTGGTAAATCTGGATTCGCAGATTCGCAATAATCGGATCGGCGCTGAGAGCGGAAGAAGCATATGCTTGATCGGGATTCAATCCCAATCTTTGTTGCAAACTAATAATTTGTTGAGTGATTCCTTGTAACTGGAAATCAACTTGCCGTTGTTGATCTTGGGTTGTAGTAATTCCTTTAATCAAACTACCATTTTCGGCAGCTAATAAAACAGGCCCTTCTCGCTTGGTGTAGTTTTGTAGCTCTACCTCTGTAATTCGCAGTTCTTTTTCAGCGGCTGGCAATCGTTTTTTTATTTCATCTTTAATTGACGTTAGCCTGGATACATTGACTAACCGACTCCGTTCTATCATCCCCTCCATGACAGTATTGACTACTTGTGCAGCCTTACTTTCATTTTCATCAGTAAATAAAATTGTAAATATTGGAGGCGGAGGTGGTTCTCCTTTTAATGCTGGTTTAGGTAATTTAACCGTGACTCCTTTAGCTACTTTTCTGACATTTACTTTGGCTTTTTCTGCTGCTTTTTTAATTACATCTTCGTTAACAAATAAATCGACATTCATAGTTTGTGCTTGTTGTTGAATGTCGGTTCCCGTCTTAGAAAAAAATACTGGTGGTTGAGTATACGTTAAAGCCCCTGATGCCTCGTATTGATCTGGTGGCGGTGGCTGTAGTGCTAAAAAGGCAGAGCCTGCCAGAATCATGATACAAGCAGTTACTCCCTTCCATTTGTGTTGATCGAAGGCGATTAGATAACGTTTAACAATAGGTGAACTCATGGCAAATTAAAATTGGTAGAAAGAATTTTTGATGTTTATTTTTTTAAATTATCTTCAATTATTATTATCTCCTGTTGGGTTAAAGAGATCGGTAGCACTTTCACTTAATTGTCGGAAAAATAGCAGAAATCCTAAAATATCTCGGAACGGTTGGGTAAAGGTACTCAGTGCGAAAGTAATCCGACCTACTAAGTTGCGGCCAACCACTATAACATCATTATCTCTTAACGGAACGTTTTGAGAAGCATCTCCAAATAAAGCTTTTTTACCATTAATTTCTCGCACGATCGCTCTCCCTCGTTCGGGATCGAAGCGGATGAGGGCTACTCGGCTGAGATCGGCATTACCGATATTACCAACTGCATTCGTAAAGGCATCGAGAAAATTACTGCCACTAGGCAGCACGAGAGTACCTAATCCTTGATTGGGATAGCTCAAAACTCGAACGTTGATCGTTGGCTTAGATATATTGGAACGAGCGACTAATTGGCGATCGTAAGTAGGATCGTTTCCTACTTCCAATTGAGGAATAATTACGGCATCTCCATCTTCTAACCGTAAATCCGGTAGGGGATCTCCGGCAGCTAAAGGAGTGAACAAATCAATACGTTGTTCGATAAAAGAACCATCTAATAAAAACCGTCGCACCCGCACTTGTCGCAAATCAGCCTGACCCGTACTACCACCAGCTACTAGCAGTGCGCTGGAGAGGCGCGGAGGAAAGGGAAGGCCGTAAAAACCGGGTCTGGCGATCGCGCCGGTGATACTAACTTGTACTTGGCGCGGAGTAGCTAATCCTACAGTGACCACTGGGTTTATCACGTAACGATTTAAAGCTAAGCGAATTTTTTCTTGTGCTTCTTCTAGAGTCAGTCCTCTCACCGACACCGTTCCCAACAAAGGTAAGACAATATTTCCTTCGGGGGTAACTAATGCGTTAGCACTTAAGTCTGGAAAACGCTGAACGATTACGGAAAGTACGTCGCTCGGGCCAATCCTATAGCGATCGAACTGAGGGCTTCCTTGAAAGCGTTGGGGCGTGTTCTGGAGTTCAAAGGGAACGACTGGAATAGTAACGGGTGCTTGGGAAACAGTTTGGGGAGATGGGGAGATGGGGGGATG